>JBDTVA010000075.1:0-6575 GCA_040007455.1 Actinomycetota bacterium
ACCCCTCGCACGCACGCGACGCAGACGATGTGCCAGACCTGCGCCGTGCCGGTCAAAAGCAGGATCGCCAACGTCCCCTGAGCGGCCGCGCCGACGAGGTCGGCGGAGACCATCACCACGTGGCGCGGGACCCGGTCGGCCCAGACGCCTCCGACGACCAGGAAGAGGATCTGCGGAAGGAAGCTCGCGGCGAGCACGAGCCCGAGGTCCGAGGGCGAGCCAGTCAGTCCGACGACGGCGAACGCGAGCGCGACCGGCGCAATCGTGCTGCCGATCATCGAGATCGTGCGGCCGGTGAAGAGCAGGAAGAAGCGCCGCTCACCGAGCGGACCGAGCGAAGCCGAGTCGCGGAACCTGCGCACGCCCTTCGCATCCTCCGCAGAGCCCCGGGGGTGACCATCCCCCATTCGAGGGGCAGAATGGCCCGATGCTCGTCGACTACCACCTGCATCTCCGGGCTTCCGGAAGCGCTTCCGAGGAGCTCGACCACACGGTCGAGGGGGTCGAGCGCTACGTCGAGCGGGCCCTGGAGCGCGGCGTGGACGAGATCGGGATCAGCGAGCACGTCTACTACTTCCGCGAGACACGAGGCTTCTGGGCGCTGCCGTACCAGCTCGACCGCTGCCGGAAAGACCTCGGCCGCTACTGCGACGCGGTGCTCGAGGCGAAGCGGCGAGGGTTGCCCGTGAAGCTCGGGCTGGAGGTCGACTGGGTGCCCGAGCGTGCGGACGAGCTCGCCGCCGTGCTCGAGCCGTTCCCCTGGGACTACCTGATCGGCTCGGTGCACTGGATCGGCGGGCTCGCCGTCGACCAGCAGCCGGGCCTCTGGGCGGGCCGCTCGGTGGAGGACGTCTGGGCGCTCTACGCGCGCGAGCTCGAGGCGGCGGCGCTGAGTCGTCACTTCGACGTGCTCGCGCACCCGGACCTCGTCAAGATCTTCGGCGACCGTGTCGCATGGGACTGGCAGCCGGTGATCGACGCCCTCGACGGGGTTGCGCTCGAGGTGTCGACGGCCGGGCTCCACAAGCCTGTCGGCGAGCTGTACCCGGACCCCGCGTTGCTGCGCGGAGCGAAGAGGATCACGCTCGCGTCCGACGCGCATCTCGCCGAGGAGGTGGGGCGCGACTTCGACGCGGCGGTCGACCACGCACGCGCTGCAGGGTTCGAGACCGTGACGGTGTTCGACGGGCGCTCGTCCCGCCAGGAGCCGCTCGGATGAACGACTACCGCGTCGGGATCGGCGTCGACGCGCACGCGCTCGTCGACGGCGTGCGGCTCGTGCTCGGCGGCGTCGAGATTCCGTTCCCCCGCGGGCTCGCCGGGCACTCCGATGGCGACGTGATCACGCACGCGTTGATCGACGCGATCCTCGGCGCGGCGGGGCTCGACGACATCGGGGCGATGTTCCCGTCGGGCGATCCGCGCTGGGAGGGCGCTTCGTCGATCGACCTGCTCGCGCGAGCGTACGGAGGGGTGCAAGCGCTCGGGTTGCAGCTCGTGAACGCGGACTGTGTGCTGATCGGCGAGGAGCCGCGCCTCGGGCCGTATCGCGAGCAGATGCGAAAGCAGCTGGCCGGAGCGTTCGGGGTCGACGACGTGCGCGTCGCGGTTCGCGCGACGACCACGGACGGGCTCGGCTTCACGGGACGCGGCGAAGGGCTCGCCGCTCAGGCGGTCGCGCTGCTAAGCAGGTAGCCGGACCGTCCCGTTCGCCGTCGCCACGAGACCGTCTCGCTCGAGCGCTTCCACCGCCTCGCCGTCGAGCTCTTCGACCGGGCGCGGCGACTCGGCGACGAGCCGCAGCATCGCTGCGCGGCGCTGGCGGAACGACCCTTCGAAGCGTGACTGCTTGCGCAGCGGCTCGTAGCGCCGGCCGCGCGAGGGGCACTGCTCGGCGAGCGGGCACTCGCCGCAGCGAGGCACGCGCGCGAGGCAGAGCATCCGGCCGAGGTCCATGAGCGCCTGTCCGCACGACGGGTCGAAGCGGTGGCCGGTCCGCTCCTCGATCCGGAGCACGTTCGTGTCGCGCGGCAGAACCGCGGCGTCGAGCGCGAACGCGCGCACCGCAGCGGCTGTGTAGGGCCCGACGCCGGGCAGCTCGGTCAAGTCGATCGGCCAGCCGTGCTCGGCAACGGCTCGAGCAGCGCGGTGCAGGTTCAGCCCGCGGCGGTTGTAGCCGAGACCCTGCCACTCGCGGATCACGTCGGCGGGGGAGGCCGCCGCCAGTGCGTGGACGTCGGGCCAACGCTCGAGCCAGGCCGCGTAGCGCGGCACGACACGGCTCACCTGCGTCTGCTGGAGCATCACCTCGGAGACGAGGATCGCGTAGGGGTCGCGCGTCCGGCGCCAGGGGAGATCCGCGCCGTGGGCAGCGAACCAGGCGAGCAGCGCTTGCTCCACGGGCGGACTCTACGGTTAGCATCGAACGGTGACGGTGACAGCGGGTCGGGTTCGCTTCGCGCCGAGCCCGACGGGCTCGCTCCACGTCGGGAACGCGCTCAGCGCCGTCGCCAACCGCCGTGCCGGCGACTGGATGCTCCTGCGGATCGACGACACCGACGCCACTCGCAACGTTAAAGATGGCGAGGAGGAGATCCTGCGCGACCTGGAGTGGCTGGGCCTGGAGTGGGACGACGGGCCGGTGCGACAGAGCGAGCGCACGGAGCGCTACCTCGAGGCGGCGGCGAAACTCGGCGAGCGCTTCGACGGGGTGACGCTCGTGCGCGAGGACGGACGGCCGACGTACCACCTTGCGAGCGTCGTCGACGACGTCGACTTCGGGATCACGCATGTCATCCGCGGCAACGACCACCGACCCAACGAGGCGCTGCACCGCCGACTCACCGAGGCACTCGGCGCGACCCCGCCGGAGTACGTCCACCACGGGCTGATCCTCGGCGAGGACGGCAAGAAGCTCTCGAAGCGCGCCGAGGGCGCGACCGTCGCTTCGCTTCGCGAGGCCGGGATCCCCGCGGAGGCCGTGCGCGCGTACCTCGAGGAGCTCGGCGTGCCCGCGCACGACGTCCACTACGACCTGCCGCGGATCCGGCGGCTCGCGATCGACGCGATCGGCGCGCTCTCGGACGAAGAGCTGAGCGCGCGCGTGGGCGTTCCCGCGTCGGTCGCGCCGGCGCTCAGAGGCGCCCGCGACCTGAACGAGGCGCGCGACTACGCTGGTTCGATCTTGGAGACGCCGCCGCCCGCCGAGGTCCAGCCCGAGACGCTGCTCCGATTTCGTGAGCTCGTCGACCTCGAACCGCGTGCGTTGGTGCGCGAGCTGAAGGCCGTCGGCGGCGACCTGCGCGCGCTGCGGCTCGTGCTGACGGGACGCGAGCGCGGCCCCGAGCTGTGGGCGGTGCTCGCCGCGCTGCCGAGGGAGGAGCAGCTGCGGAGGGTCGATGCGGCTCTCTGACACTCTGACCCGTGGGCTCGCGGAGCTCCCGGAGCCGCCCGGGCCCGTGCGGATCTACTCGTGCGGCCCGACCGTCTACCAGCGCATCCATGTCGGCAACGCGGTCCCGTTCGTGTTCGCGATGTGGCTGCGTCGCTGGCTGCAGCGCACCGGCTACCAGGTGAAGCTCGCGATCAACATCACGGACATCAACGACAAGATCTACGAGGCCGCGCCGGGCAAGAGCGCGGAGCTCGCCCGCAACGCGACCGAGTGGTACTTCGAGGACACGAGCGGGCTCGGGCTCGGCCGGCCGGACTTCGAACCGCGTGCGACGGGGACCATCCCCGAGCAGATCGCGATGATCGAGCAGCTCGTCGAGACAGGGTTCGCCTACGAGGTCGACGGCGACGTCTATTACCGCGTCTCGCGCTTCCCCGAGTACGGGAAGCTGTCCGGCCAGCGGCCTGACAAGGTCGAGGAGCAGGAGCCGAACCCGCGCAAGGAGGACCCGCGCGACTTCGCGCTCTGGAAGGCGAACAAGCCGGGCGAGGACACGTGGTGGGACTCACCGTGGGGCCGCGGGCGCCCGGGCTGGCACATCGAGTGCTCCGCGATGAGCGAGAAGCACCTCGGGACGGAGTTCGAGGTGCACGGCGGCGGGCTCGACCTCGTCTTCCCACACCATGAGAACGAGCTCGCGCAGTCCCACGCTCTCGGGCACCGCTTCGCGAAGATCTGGATGCACAACGGGCTACTCCGGTTCGGCGGCGCCGAGATGCACAAGTCGCTCGGGAACGTGGTCACGCTGCAGAACGCGCTCGCGACGTGGGGAAGGGAGACGCTGCTCCTCTTCTACGCGACCGGCCACTGGCGTAAGCCGCTCGACTTCACGGACGAGACGCTCCGGTCGGCGGCAGCGCGGGCTGAGGGCTTCCGCGACGTCTTTCGCGCGCCGTCGGAGCCGGCTCCCGAAGGCTCCTGGGAGCGCTTCGGCGCAGCGCTCGACGACGACTTCAACACGCCGGAGGCGCTCGCGGTCCTGCACGAGTGGTGCGACCACGACCTCCTCCGCCGCGCGCTCGAGATCTTCGGGCTCGAGTCGCTCGCCGAGCTGCCGGAGGCGCCCGCGGAGGTGGTCGAGCTCGCGCGCGAGCGGGCGCGGGCCCGCGCCGAGCGGCGCTTCGACGATGCGGACGAGCTGCGCAGGGGGATCGACCAGGCCGGCTGGACCGTCCGCGACTCGGGCGCCGAGTTCCAGCTCGTCCCCAAGTCGTGACGCGCGAGCAGGTCTACGGACGCCGCCCGGTGCGCGAGGCGCTCCGGGGGCGGCGCGGGGTGCTCGAGCTCTGGGCCACCGAGCGCGCGCTGTCGGCCGAGCCCTGGCTGCGGGAGAACGGCAAGCGCGTCCACGTCAAGCAGGAGCGGGAGCTGACCGAGGCGGCCGACACCCGAGACCACCAGGGCGTGCTGGCCTGGGTCGAGCCGTACAAGTACGCCGACGCGCACGAGCTCGCCGCCGCCCCGCGCCCGCTGATCGTTGCGCTCGACCAGGTCTCCGACCCCCACAACCTCGGCGCCGTGATCCGGACCGCCGAGGCAGCGGGGGCGACCGGGGTCGTCGTCCCGGCGCACGGGTCGGCGCGGGTGACGCCCGCCGTCGCGCGGGCTTCGGCCGGCGCGGTCGAGCACCTTCCGGTCGCGGTCGTGACGAACCTCGCGCGCTACCTCGGCGAGGTCAAGAGCGCCGACCTCTGGGTCGTCGGCGCCGCCGGCGACGCGCCGCGCTCGATGTGGGAGGCCGACCTCTCCGGCGGGCTCGCGCTCGTCTTCGGCGCCGAGGGGAAAGGGCTGCGGCCGCTCGTGCGGCGCACCTGCGACGACCTCGTCTCGATCCCGCTCGAGGGGACGGTGGAGTCGCTGAACGTCAGCGTCGCGGCCGGCGTCCTCGTCTACGAGGCGAAGCGCCAGCGTGCCTGACCCGACGCTCTACTTGTTCGACGGCTGGAACCTGCTCCACGCAGGCTCCTTCCAGGAGCCCACCGAGCTGATCGACCGGCTGGCGAGCTTCGTGGGCACGACCGGCGCGCGCGGGATCCTCGTCTTCGACGGGAGCGGCCCGGACGAGCGGATCGGCCCACTCGAGATCCGTTTCGCCGAGCACGCGGACACCCTGATCGAGCGGTTGGCGGCAGAGCACCGCGGGGCCGAGTCCGTCTGCATCGTCTCCTCGGACAGCGTGATCAGAGGTGTGTCCGGGCAGGAGGTGCGGACGGTCTCCTCGCAGCGCTTCCTGGCCGACGCGGAGGCCTCGTCCCACTCGGAGGAGCGTCCGCTCAGGCTCGGCGACCGCCTGGACGAGCGCACGCGCGCGGCGCTCGAGCGGCTGCGCCGCGGGCAGTAGCGGAGCGGTTTTCGCAAAGAGCGAACATCTGTTCGTATCACATTAGGTCCGCTGCAATAGCCTTGTAACTTGGACCAGTCGTTGCTATCTTGCACCTCAAGTTCAGGGTGAGACTTCACCTGACGCCGCCATGGCAGCCCGCCCAGCCCACTACGCCCAGACGCCCGCCCGGGCCGCGCGAGAGCTCGCCGACCTGCAGCTCGTCATGCGGGCGCGGAACGGCGACTCGACGGCGCTCGACGCGCTGATCAAGCGCTACCAGGGCTTCGTGCGCCTCAAGGCGAGCTCGTACTTCCTGGCCGGCGGCGACTCGGAGGACCTGATCCAGGAGGGCCTGATCGGCCTTTACAAGGCCGTCCGGGATTTCCGGGCAGACAAGGAGACCTCGTTCCGCTCGTTCGCCGAGCTCTGTGTCACCCGCCAGATCATCACCGCGATCAAGACCGCGACCCGCTTCAAGCACCAGCCGCTCAACGGCTACGTCTCGTTCAGCCAGACCCCGTCCGGCCAGGACTCCGAGAGCGACTGCACCCTCGGCGACGCGCTGCCGGGCCCCTCGGTCGACGAGCCGCCGATCGTCGTGATCTCGAGCGAGGAGCTCCAGAGCCTCGTCTTCACGCTCGGCACCGGGTTGTCGCACCTCGAGGCCGAGGCGCTCCGCCTCTACCTCGAGGGCAGCTCCTACGAAGACATGTCAGTCGAGCTCGGCTGCGACACGAAGACGATCGACAACGCACTCCAGCGCGTCAAGCGCAAGGTGCTCCAGCACCAGCGCGGCCG
>JBDTVA010000076.1:0-6408 GCA_040007455.1 Actinomycetota bacterium
CGCGTCGCGCAGATCATCACCTTCGGGACGATGGCGGCGCGCGCGGCGGTGCGCGACGCCGGCCGCGTGCTCGAGATTCCGTACGGCACCGTCGACCGGATCGCGAAGATGATCCCGGAAGGACCGGGGCAGACACTCGGCGCTGCTCTCAAGAACGGCCAGCCGCTCAAGGAGTCCTACGACGCCGACCCGATCACGCGCGAGGTGGTCGATCTCGCGCGGCCGCTCGAGGGGCTGACGCGCCAGGACTCGATCCACGCCGCCGGTGTCGTGATCGGCGCGCAGCCGTTGATGGAGGTCGTTCCGCTGCAGCAGAAGGGGCCCGGCCAGGAGGTCGTGACGCAGTACGGGATGAACGACGTCGACGCGATCGGGCTGCTGAAGATGGATTTCCTCGGCCTGCGCAACCTCGACGTGATCGACAAGGCGTGCGCGCTGATCGGCAACCTCGACATCGGGAAGCTTCCGCTCGACGACGCGAAGACCTACGAGATGCTGCGACGGGGCGACGCGATCGGGGTCTTCCAGTTCGAGTCGTCGGGCATGCGCGAGGCGCTGCGGCAGGTCAAGCCGACCGTCTTCGACGACCTGATCGCGCTCGTCGCGCTCTACCGGCCGGGGCCGATGGGCTACATCCCCGGCTACGCGAAGCGGAAGAACGGCCAGGAGCAGGTGTCGTACATCGACCCGCGCCTGAAGGAGATCACCGGCAAGACGTACGGGATCTGCATCTACCAGGAGCAGTACCTCGAGATCGCAAAGCGGATTGCAGGCTTCACGCCCGCGGAGGCCGATGACCTGCGCAAGGCGATCGGCAAGAAGATCCACGAGCTGATGGCGTCCCTCAAGGAGAAGTTCCTCGAGGGCTGCGCGAAGACGAGCACGAGCACGCAGGTCGCGCACCAGCTCTGGAAAGACATGGAGGCCTCGCAGGACTACTCCTTCAACAAGTCGCACGCGGCCTGCTACGCGCTGATCGCGTATCGCACCGCGTGGCTGCGCGCGAACCATCCGCGCGAGTACATGGCGGCGCTCATCTCCTCGGTGATGAACACGAAGGACCGCGTCCCGTTCTACGTGAACGCATGCCACGAGCTTGCGATCGAGGTGCTGCCGCCCGACGTGAACACGTCGCAGATCGACTTCGCGGTCGTCGAGGGGCAGATCCGCTTCGGGCTGAACGCGGTCAAGAACGTCGGCGGGCCGGCTGCGCGGGCGATCTGCGCGGAACGCGAGTCGGGCGGACAGTTCACGTCGATCTGGGACTTCGTCGAGCGGGTCGACGCGCAGTGCGTGAACAAGCGCTCGCTCGAGTCGCTCGTCAAGTGCGGCGCGCTCGACGGGCTCGGCGCGACGCGGATGGGGATGCTCGCGGTGCTCGACCAGGCGGTGCAGTTCGGGAGCTCCCGCCAGGCCGACAAGATGGCGGGCCAGTCGTCGATCTTCGACCTCGACGACTCGTCGGCCGAAGAGAAGCCGCGGCACCACCCGACGATCCCGCCGGGCGAGTTCGACGGGAACGAGCTGCTCAAGCTCGAGAAGGAAGTGCTCGGGCTCTACGTCTCGGACCATCCGCTGTCGGCGATCCGCGACCAGCTGCGCAAGAAGATCGACACGCCGATGACCGAGCTCGGCGCGCGCCGCGACGGCGACGTGGTCACGGTCGGCGGGATCGTCGCGAACCTCAAGCAGATGACGACGAAGCGCGGGGAGCCGATGGTCTTCCTGACGCTCGACGACGTGATCGGGTCGGTCGAGGTCGTCGTCTTCAACTCGGTCTACGCGTCGAGCCACCAGCACCTGATCACGGACCGGGTGCTCGTGGTGAAAGGGCGCATCGACCACAAGGAAGGCGAGACGAAGCTGATCGCGATGGAGCTGACGCCGTTCGAGGCGGTGCCCGAGCGGAAGGCGCTCCACCTGAAGCTCGACGCGCGCACGGCGCGGGCAGGGATCATCAAGGAGCTCGCCGAGCTCTTGCGCGCGTACCCGGGCGACGCGTCGGTCTTCGTCGCGATGACGACGTCCGCGGGCGCGCAGACGCTCGAGCTCGGGCCTGATTACAAGGTGACGCCGGACTCCGACCTCTTCGCCGAGGTCAAGGCGCTGCTCGGACCGGCCGCAGTGGTGTGAGCTAACCCGGCGGCGCGCCGGTGGCGCACTGCCGGATGCTGTACGAGAGGTGGGAGCCGCTCGGCGCGAGGAGCGCCCGCAGGACGAGCTTGTTCGGCGGGTCGATCAGGCGCAGCTCCATCCGAACTCCTGCCCCGGCGACTCTGCGGAGCTGCACCTGTGCCCGCTTGCTGAAGCTGCACGAGACGGCGGCCGCCGTTCGGATCGACCGCGCGGGGAGCACCTGGAACGTCTTGCGCTCGCGCATTCGCGGGCACGCAGACGAGAGCACTCCGCCGAGCGCGGCAAGCACGGCTTTCATGAGCCGACGAGACTCCGCGCATTCGGCGCGTTCAAGTTAGGCCGACTGCGCCTCCCACACGCTGTTCAGTCCGCTCTGCATGTAGGCGATGTACGCCGGCGAGAACACAAGGTAGATGACGAGCCCGAGCCAGCCGTTGATCGGCGGGACGCCTGCGAGCTTCTGTGCTGCCTGTACGCGCTGGAAGGTCGTGATCGTCGTCCAGATCGCCGGGACGATGATCAACCCGCCTGGGAAGACGGCGAGCAGGGACTTGAGCGGGCTTTCTCCGAGCTGGTCCGTGGCCTTCGCACGGCCGTAGTCGACCATCTCGCGGTTGGCGGCGTACCACCAATAGAGCACATAGATCCCGAGCGTGATCACCGCGAAGATCGCGACGGTGATCGGGTTGCGGATCTTCGCGGTGGAGCTCCCGCCTGCGATCTGCACTAGCTGCGCCATGGGGACGTCCTTTCGGAAGGGGTCGCGACGAGCATACGATCTGCGTCGGTGAGACTCACCGGGCACGCGCCGTTCCTGCTCGTCCCCGACGTTGCCGCCGCGCTCGAGCACTACCGCGACGTGCTCGGCTTCGAGACGCAGCACTACGAGCTCGTCCCCGAGGACAACGGCACCGCGACGCGCGACGGCTGCACCATCTTCTTCAACCGTGGCCCGCGGGCGACACCGAACTCGGCCCTCGCCCCGCCCGACCTCTTCGACGTCTACCTCTGGACCGACGACGTCCAGGCGCTCTTCGAGGAGTTCCGCGGGCGCGGTGCAGACGTTCTGCACGAGCCGGTCGACCGGCCGTGGAAGATGCGCGAGATCCGCGTCCGCGACCCGAACGGGTACGTGCTCGGGTTCGGGCAGCCGCTCGACCCGGCCTAGCGCCCGCGGAACGCCCGCCAGCTCGACGGTGTAGAAGCCGCAGTGGTGGACCGACCACTCGACGAAGACGAGCTGATCGAAAGGGCCAAACGTGGAGACACTTCGGCATACGAGGCGCTCGTGAGAGCGCACCAGGGAATCGCGTTTCGAACCGCGTTCCTGATCGCCCGCGACCCCTCGGACGCGGAGGAGGCCGCGCAGGACGGGTTCGTGAAGGCTTACCGCGCGCTCCGACGCTTCCGGCGCGGCGCGCCCTTCCGGCCGTGGCTGCTTCAGATCGTCGCGAACGAGGCCCGCAACCGACGGAGATCGGCCGGCCGGCGCGGGAACCTCGCGCTGCGCCTGGCCGACGAGGCCCGCCCGGGGGACGCGGTCCCGTCCCCCGAGGCGGCACTGCTCTCGGACGAGCGGCGCGCCGAGCTGCTCGCCGCGGTCGAGGGGCTGCGCGAGGAGGAGCGGCTCGTCGTCTCCTGTCGGTTCTTCCTCGGGCTTTCGGAAGACGAGACGGCGCAGACGCTCGGGATCAAGCTCGGGACGGTCAAGTCACGCACCGCGCGCGCGCTCGCGCACCTGCGGGCGGAGGTGGAGCGATGAACCTCGAGCACGAGCTCCGCGGGCTGCCGATCGCCTTCCCTGAGGAGCCCGACCTCGCGCCGCGCGTGCTGGCGCGGCTCGGGCGGCCCGCGCGACGATGGTGGCTCGCGCCCGCGCTCGTCGCCCTCGCGGCCGCAGGTGCGCTACTCGCGATCCCGCAGACGCGCGCAGCGATCTTCGACCTGCTGCGGATCGGCGGCGTCGAGGTGCAGCGCGTCGAGACGCAGCCCCGCGCTCCCGTGCGGCCACCCGTTCTTGGAAGAGAAGTGTCGTTCGCGGCCGCCCAGAGCAGGGCCGACTTTGCACTGCTCACGCCGCGGGCTCCCTTCACGGCTTACGTCGACGGCCCGATGGTCAACCTGCGCTGGAAGCGCTACGTCCTCTCGCAGTGGCGCGGCGAACAGCTGCCGTTCGTGCAGAAGCAGGTCGGCCCGGGCTCGCAGACCGTCGGCGTCGAGGTTCGCGGGGCCACCGGCCTCTGGATCACTGGCGCGCGACACGAGATCGTCTACCGCGTCCCGGCGACCGGCGAGATCGTCGCGAAGTCGCGCCGGCTCGTGGGTAGCGTGCTGATCTGGGAGGACGGCGGCGTCACCTATCGGCTCGAGGGAGCCCGGACGGTCGCCGACGCCCGGGCGGTCGCCCGGAACCTCAAAGCCCGTTAGCGGTGTACAGGGGGTAGCGAATGAAAGGAGAGCTCTCGATGCGTGCATTTCTCCTCGCCGTCTCGGCGGCGCTCGTGCTCGCCGCCCCGGCGGCCGCGGGTGGCTGGGCGACGGCAGGCCTTGGCCCACCCGACAGCGGGCTCGGCGCCGGGGACACCTGGAACGCCCAGGTGACGATTCTTCAACACGGCGTGACCCCGCTCGTCGGTGTCTCGCCCGTGGTCAAGATCACGAACGGCGGCAAGACCCTCGAGTTCCCCGCCATCCCCACGAGTGAGGCGGGGGTGTACCTGGCGAAGGTCAAGTTCCCCAGCGAGGGAAGCTGGATGTACCAGGTCGACGACGGCTTCGGCCAGACGCACTCGTTTGCCGCGGTTCAGATCGGCCCCGGCGGCGGCGACGGCGGCTTCTCGATCCCGGACTGGACGTGGGTGCTCGTGGCGGCGGCCGCGGGGCTGATCGTCCTCTTCCTGGTCGCGCGCCGGTCTCGTCCGGGGGCGGCACCGGTCGCGCAGCCCTAGGTTCGGCGGGCGGTCGCCGGAGCGGCCGCCCGTTGAATTTCTCGTTAACAGCCCGAATCACTCTGTAAGGGGACATCCGCTCCCACCGTTTTGACGAAGGGTGAAGTGGTAGATAAGGGAGCGAGAAATGACTGCGGCCGAGACTGAGACCAGGGTTGGCACAGAAATCGAGCGAATCGAGCGCTGGCGCGCCGAGGCGCTCGAACGCGCGGGCTACAGCCCGGGCGCGGCCGGCGAGCTCGCAGGCCGTCTCGACATCGACTTGCACCTCGCGAGCGACCTGCTCGCGGCGGGCTGCTCGGAAGAGCTGGCCCTGCAGATCCTGATCTAGGAGCGCTTGGCAGAACAGGCGCTGTGCCGCCGGGCCGCGCTGGGCGGCGCGATGCGGCGTCCTCAGTCGCGCCCGTATCCACTGGATAAAGCGCTCCAAGCGCTCCTCGCCCCCTGCGTCTGGCGCGGCGTGCAGAATGCCGCCGTGCTCGCCAGCATCCCCTCGCCGTCGTCGGGCCAGTTCGATCTGCCCGGCCCGCTGCCGGCAGTTCACGCCTACGGGCTGACGCTCCTCGTCGCGATCATCGCCGCCGTCTACCTGACGAGCAGGCGCTGGGGGCGGCGTGAAGGCGACACCGACCTGATCCTCCGAGTCGCCGTGTGGGGCGTCGCGGCCGGGATCGTCGGGGCACGGCTCTACCACGTCGTCACCTCGTGGGCCGAGGTCCCCGACCCGAAGTGGAAGGGCGTCTTCCAGGTCTGGGAGGGTGGCCTCGGGATCTGGGGCGGGATCCTCTTCGGCGTCCTCGCGGGCGCCTGGGTGATCAAGCGCTCAGGCGGGAGTGTGCTGAGAGCGCTCGACGTCGTCGCGCCCGCACTCCTGCTCGCGCAGGCGATCGGCCGTCTCGGCAACTGGTGGAACCAGGAGCTCTACGGCAAGCCGACCGACCTCCCATGGGCCCTCGAGATCGACGACGCACACAACCAGGACTTCCCGCCCGGGACGACGTTCCAACCGACCTTCCTCTACGAGGCGCTGTGGAACCTGGTCGGGGTCGTCGTCCTGATCGTGGTCGGGCGGCGGTGGCGGATTCGGCCGCCCGCGCTGTTCTCGCTCTACGTCGCCTGGTACACGTTCGGCCGCTTCCTGCTCGAGCAGCTGCGGATCGACCCGTCCGGGATGTTCTGGGGGATGCGCGTCAACGCGTGGGTCTCGCTCGTGCTGTTCATCGTGTCGTCGCTCTTCTTCATCTACTGGCAGCTGTACGACGGGAAGATTCCGCGGCGCCGTCTGCGGCGTGGCAGCGCGGCGCCGAAGCGGCCGGCGATGGCC
>JBDTVA010000077.1:0-6404 GCA_040007455.1 Actinomycetota bacterium
GTCCGTCGCCGCAAGATGGCCGCCGAGGCCACGGCTAGTTCGTCGAGCTCTCGAGCGCGCGCAGCTCGCGCTCGTAGCGCTCGAGCTTCTCGCGTTCCGCGTCGACGACCTCGGGCGCGGCGTTCGCGACGAAGCGCTCGTTGCCGAGCATCCGCTGAGAGCGTTGGACCTCCTTGCGCAGGCGGTCGATCTCGAGCTTTGCGTTGCCGTCCGCCTTCACGCGCTTGGGCCGGACGACAGCTTCGAAGATGCGGCGCTCCTCCGGGTCGAGGTCGACCTGCACCTGGCTTCGGCGGAAGATCGCGGCAGCGTCCTGCACGCGCACAAGCGCGCCGCCGAACTCGGAGAAGCGTGGGTCTGCCCCCGGCCACTCGGCGACGATCAGCCTGGACGCACGGTCGGGCAGGTTCGACCAGATCTCCTCGGTCACGTGCGGCATCACGGGGTGGAGGAGCTTGAGCAGCCGCTCGAGCGCTGCGAGCGCGGTCGCGCGCGCGTCCTCGTCGCCGTCGTAGAGCCGCGGCTTGATCGCTTCCGCGTACCAGTCGCTGAAGTCGTCGAACGTGATCCGGTACAGCGTGTTCACGGTGCCGGCGAAGTCGAATGCCTCGAGCTCGCGCTCGATGTGACCGCGCGCCGCGTCGAGCCGCGCGAGGATCCAGCGCTCCTCGACGCTGGCCGGTCGCACGTCCGGCCGGGCGTCGCCGGCGTTCGCGAGGATCAGGCGCGACACGTTCCAGAGCTTGTTCGCGAGCTTCCGTCCCTCGTCGATCATCCCGAGGTTGAAGCGGACGTCCTGTGTCGAGGACATCTTGAGCAGCCCGTACCGCGTCGCGTCCGCGCCGTGCGACGCGATCACCTCGAGCGGGTCGAGCCCGGTGCCGAGGCTCTTCGACATGCGACGGCCGTCCGGCGCCAGGATCGTCGAGTGGATGATGACGTCGTGGAACGGCACCTCACCCATCAGCTCGAGCCCTGACATGATCATCCGCGTCTCCCAGAGGAAGATGATCCCGCGGTCGGTCGCGTTCACGTCGTTCGGATAGAAGTAGTCGAGGTCGGGCGTCTCTTCGGGCCAGCCGAGCGTCGCGAACGGCCAGAGCGCCGACGAGAACCACGTGTCGAGCACGTCCTCGTCCTGAGTCAGGTCAGTGGAGCCGCACTCCGCGCAGGCGTCCGGTGCCGCCTCGGCGACCGTCGTGTGGCCGTTCGGGCAGTACCACGCGGGGATTCGGTGGCCCCACCAGATCTGCCGCGAGATGCACCAGTCGCGGATGTTGTCGAGCCAGTTGAGCGCGACGGCGTTCTGCTGCTCCGGCGTGAAGACCACGCGCCCGGCGCGGATCGCCTCGGCGGCCGGCTTTGCGAGCGGCTCCATTTTCACCCACCACTGGAGCGTGATCAGCGGCTCGATCCGCGTCCCGCAGCGGTCGCAGTGGCCGACCGCGTGCCGGTACGGCTCCTGCTGCTCGAGCAGGCCCTGCTCGCGGAGGCGCTCGACGATCCGCTCGTTCGCCTCCTGCTGCGTGAGGCCGGCGAACTCGCCGGCCGCCTCGTTCATGCGGCCGTCGAGCCCGATCACGGTGAGCTCTTCGAGCCCGTGGTCGCGCCCGATGTCGAAGTCCATCGGATCGTGACCCGGTGTGACCTTGAGCGCGCCGGTCCCGAAGTCCGTCTCGACGCGCTCGTCGCCGATGATCGGCACGCGGCGTTCGACGATCGGCACGATCGCCTCCTTGCCGATCAGATGCTTGTAGCGCTCGTCGTTCGGATTCACCGCGACGCCGGTGTCGGCGAGCATCGTCGCCGGGCGCACGGTCGCGATCGTCACGTGGCCTGAGCCGTCGGCGAGTCGGTACCGGATCCACGTCAGCGTGTCGTCAACGGGAACGTGGTTGACCTCGAGGTCCGAGATCGCCGAGGCGTCGCGAGGGCACCAGTTGACGATTCGGTTCGCGCGGTAGATCAGCTCCTTACGGTGCAGGTGCACGAAGAAGCGCACGACCGCACGCACGTAGCCTTCGTCCATCGTCATCCGCTCGCGGCGGTAGTCCATCGACGCGCCCAAAGAGCGAAGCTGCCCCATGATCACTAGACCGTATTTTTCGAGCCACGCCCACACGCGTTCGAGGAACGCTTCGCGGCCGAGGTCGTAGCGCGTCAGCCCCTCCTTGGCGAGCTCGCGTTCGACCACGTTCTGCGTCGCGATGCCTGCGTGGTCGTAACCGGTCTGCCAGAGCGCGTTGAACCCGCGCATCCGGTGCGAGCGGATCAAGGCGTCCTGGATCGAGGCGTTGAGCGCGTGCCCCATGTGCAGCTCGCCCGTGACGTTCGGCGGCGGGAACGCGATCGTGTACGGCTCGCGCGCAGGGTCGACGTCGGCGTTGTAGAGGCCTTCGGCCTCCCAGGTCTGTTGCCAGCGCGCCTCGACGCCCTCCGGCTTGTAGAGGGGTTCCATCGATCCGGTGAAGTCAGGCAGCGACTATGCGGCGAGTATAGCGCCCGGTCACTGCGGCACGCCCACGCAATGGCTCGCCTGCGCGAGGAACCCGTTCGTCGTCTTGTCGTACCAGACGTAGAGGCAGAAGTCGTTCGCCACGTCGTTGTACTCCCACGCGTCCTCGCCCTGCATCTTGACCTTGCGCAGCCCGTCCTTGTCGAGCTTGTCCGCGTCCGGATAGATCGCGACCACCGGTTGCTGATCCTCCTTGCGCGGGGTCGCTTGGATGATCGTCGACTTGACCTCGGGGTCGACCATGATCTCCTTCGCCTCCTTCTCGGTGTAGCCGCCCCAGCGCTCCCCGGCCCCGCAGCCGGCGAGGAGGAGGACGAGCAGGAGGAGCGCGAGCCGTTTCATCGAGGGCATTAGACCATCGCGAGTGGGCGGTACCGGGATCGAACCAGTGACCTCCTGCGTGTAAAGCAGGCGCTCTGCCAGCTGAGCTAACCGCCCGGGCTCAGTCTGCCACCTTGACACGTATTTACGTTCTTCGATACATTGCGATTCGTCGATGGAAGCCCTCGCGATCGTCTGCTGCGCGCCGCTCGACACGCCTCTGCTCTCCGACGAGGAGACCGACGCAACCGCGGAGCTCTTCCGCGCGCTCGGCGACCCGGCGCGCGTGCGGATCGTGAACGTGCTCGCGACGAGTGAGGGGCCCGTCTGCGTCTGCGACCTCGTCGAGCCGCTCGGGCTCTTGCAGCCGACGGTCTCGCACCACATGAAGAAGCTGCTCGAGGTCGGCCTCGTCGACCGGGAGCAGCACGGTAAGTGGGCCTTCTTCACGCTGAAGCCGGAGGCCGCGCGCAAGCTCGCGGCCGTCGCCGACCTGAAGGGAGTGTGCTGCTGATGAGCACGACGAGCGCCGAGAACCTGCGCGAGGAGGTGCGCCGCCGCTACGCGGGGTCCGCGCTGGCGGTCGCGCAAGGAGGCGGCTGTGGCTGCGACTGCGACGACGGCTTCGGGGAGATGCGGTACGGCGATGTGCGCGGTGAGCTGCCGCAGACCGCCGTGCTTGCCTCGCTGGGCTGCGGCAACCCGACGGCGGTCGCCGAACTGCGCGACGGCGAGACCGTGCTCGACCTCGGGTCGGGCGGCGGCATCGACGTGCTGCTCTCCGCACGCCGCGTCGGCGAGCGCGGCCTCGCGTACGGGCTCGACATGACCGACGAGATGCTCGCGCTCGCGCAGCGCAACGCCGAGGAGGCCGGCGTCCGCAACGCGATCTTCCTGAAGGGCGTGATCGAGCAGATCCCGCTACCCGCGGACTCGGTCGACGTCGTGATCTCGAACTGCGTGATCAACCTCTCGACCGACAAGCCCGCCGTCCTGACCGAGATCTCGCGCGTGCTCAAGCCGGGCGGTCGGATCGGGATCAGCGACGTGGTCGCCGAGGACCGGCTGACCGAGCCCGAACGGGCGGAGCGGGGGAGCTACGTCGGCTGCATTGCCGGAGCCCTCTCGAAGTCCGAGTACGAGGCGGGGCTCGAGGCCGCGGGCTTCCGCGATGTTTCGGTCGAGTTCACGCACTCCGTCGCCGACGGGATGCACGGCGCGATCGTCAAGGGCGTCAAGTCGCGTTGAACGTGCTCTTCGTCTGCGTCGGGAACCAGGGCCGCTCGGTGATGGCCGAGCGCCTGTTCCGGCGGGCGGTGGGCGAACGGCATGCCGCGCGTTCCGCGGGCAGCGCGCCCGGCTCCGCGACGCACCCGCAAGTGCTCGAAGCGCTCGAGGAGCTCGGTCTCGACGCCTCGGACCACGTGCCGGCGAAGCTCGACGACGAGCGGATCGGCTGGGCGGACGTGATCGTCGCGACGTGTGACGACGCGTGCCCCGTCGTGCCCGGCAAGCGGTACGTCAGCTGGCAGATCGAGGACCCTGCGGGTCGACCGCTCCCCGAGGTTCGCCGGATCCGAGACGAGATCGCCGACCGAGTGGACGAGCTCGTCGCCGAGCTCGGCTAGCTCTCCGCGCGCACCTCCCGCAGGCGATGTGTGGCGACGTCGTAGACGAACCCGCGTACGTCGGTGTGCAGCAGGAAGACCGAACGCTGAACGCGGAGAATCGACTGGCGCACGTCAGCGTCGAGGTCGGTGAACGACTCGATCGCGAATGCCGGAGCGACACCCGTGTCTGCCTGGAGCTCCGCCCGGAAGCCGTCGTCGCTGAGCCGCTGCATCCCGCAGTCCGTGTGGTGGATCAGCATGGTTTCGTGTGTTCCCAAGAGCCTCTGGGAGATCGCGAGGGAGCGGATCACGTCGTCCGTGATGACGCCACCAGCGTTGCGCAGCACGTGGGCGTCGCCCGCATCGAGGCCGAGCGCGTCGAACACATTCAGCCGCGAATCCATGCAGGTGACGATCGCGAGCGCCCTTGCCGGGCGGAGATCGAGGTGCAGCTCGGCGAGCGCTTCGGCGTGGAGGCGGTTGTTGGCGAGAAGCTCGTCGACGACGCTCATGAGCCGAAGCCTAGGGAAGGCGACCATGCACCGGTCGTCCTTCGCGTCAGTGCCCCCAGCGGGATTCGAACCCGCGCGACGGCCTTGAAAGGGCCGCGACCTGGACCGCTAGTCGATGGGGGCCGGGTAGGCCAGGATAGCCTTGTCACAAGGGCCGGTAGCTCAGCTGGTAGAGCAGGGGACTTTTAATCCCAAGGTCGCAGGTTCGAGACCTGCCCGGCCCATCCGAGGCTCAGACCTCAATTCCTTACACAACGCGCAGCAACTTCTTGCCACGCGCTGACGTTTCAATCAGTACCAAGGCAAGGGGGAATCATGACAACGAACTCAGTGCGGCGCCGTGCTCTCGTGAGTGCGCTCGCCGCATCCGTTCTGACCGCGCTCGCGGTCGCCGGCGGAGGAGTCGCAGGCCCGTCGCACGCACTCGTCGCGCCGAAGAACGAGTCGAAGCCGACGATCTCCGGCACCCGCCGCGTCGGGGAGACGCTCACCGCGAACCCGGGCACGTGGAGCGGGACGGTCCCGATCACCTACACCTACCAGTGGGTGCGGTGCAACTCGCAGATGGCCAACTGCTCGAACACCGGCGTCCGGACGCGCACGTACCGGCTGGCCGACGACGACCTCGGCAGGCGACTCCTCGTCATCGTCACCGCGCGGAACGCCGACGGAACCGGCCAGGCGTCTGCGAACACGAGCACGATCCAGCGTCGTGCCGCCGCGCCGCGGAACACGGCGCTCCCGACGATCTCCGGAACGCTGCGCGAGGGCGAAACCCTCACCGCGAACCCCGGCGTGTGGGAGGGCACGCAGCCGATCTCGTTCGCGTATCAGTGGCAGCGCTGTGACTCGAACGGCGGGAACTGCGCCAGCATCGCCGGCGCGACGAGCCGAACGTACACGGTGAGCGCGGCCGACGTCAGCCGCTCCGTGCGGGTTGTCGTCACCGCCAAAAACTCGAGCGGCTCGCGCGCGGCCACCTCCGCGCCGACGGGGGTCGCCCAGCCCGGCGGGCCGGAAGGTCAGATCCGGCTGCCGAACGGTGAGATCTCCATCCCCGTCACGAGCGTGGCGCTGCCCGTGCGGTTGATCGTCGACCGGGTCGAGTTCTCGCCGAACCCGGTTCGGTCGCGGACGCGCTCGTTCCAGATCCGGATCAAGATCAAAGACACCCGCGGCTTCGTCGTGCGCGGCGCGCTCACGTACGCACGCGCGACACCGCTCGTGTCGACTGCGCCGCCGGAGACGCCGACGGGGCAGGACGGCTGGGCGACGCTTCGCACGACGCCGCGCTCGCGGCCGGGCATTCGGTTCCCGCTCCAGCGGGGCCTGAACGTGCAGTTCTACGTCCAGGTGCGCAAGCCGGGTGAGGGCATCCTCGCGGGCGTGTCCGGGACGAGGCTCGTCCAGGTCGCGACCGCGCCGCCGGGCTAGCCGCCCCTCGCG
>JBDTVA010000078.1:0-6305 GCA_040007455.1 Actinomycetota bacterium
GAAGCGGTGGATCAGCTCGGCGGCCTTGCGGCTCTTGGCGAAGCAGATCGTGCGCAGGCCGCGCTGCGCGAGCTCGGCGAGCAGGCGCGACGCGTCGCCGAGCGCGGAGGCGCGCACGCCCAGCTCCTCGTCGAGCAGCTCGGGGTTCCAGAGCACGACGGTGCGCTCCGCCCGCGGTGCGGCGTCGTCGCCGATCACGGTCGCCTCGACGCCGAGCAGCCGTTCCGCGAGCTCGCCGGGGTTCGCGATCGTGGCGGAGGCGAGCAGGAACTGCGGCGCCGCGCCGTACATCGCGGCCGCGCGGCGCAGGCGTCGAAGGACGTTGCCGACGTGCGAGCCGAACACGCCACGGTACACGTGCGCCTCGTCGACGACGACGTAGCGCAGGTTCTGCAGCACGTCGCCCCAGCGGTCGTGGTGCGGGAGCACGCCGACGTGGAGCATGTCGGGGTTCGTGAGGATCAGGTTCGCCCACTTGCGGATCTGCCAGCGCCGGTCGCCCTCGGTGTCGCCGTCGTAGATCGCGGCGCGCACGCCCTTGAGCCGGAACGCCTTGAGCGTGCGCAGCTGGTCCTGCGCGAGCGCCTTCGTCGGGTAGAGATACAGCGCGCGGGTCTTCGGCTCGCGCGCGAGCGCATCGAGCACCGGCAGGTTGAACGCGAGCGTCTTGCCGCTCGCCGTGCCGGTGGTGACGATCACGTGCTCGCCGCGGCGCGCTGCCTCCCACGCCTCGGCCTGGTGCGCGTAGAGCGCGTCGTGCCCGAGCCGCTCGCGGACGCGCTGGTCGAGCTCGTCCGGGATCGGCGCGAAACGGGCCGGGCGCGGCGGCTCGGTGCGGGTGTAGGCGACTTCCTCGCCATCGAGCAGCTCGGCCCAGCTCGGCATTCTGCTCAGGGTAAACTCGGATGACCGGGGTGCCGCACCGCGCGGCTGAGATCACACCCGTCGAACCTGATCCGGGTCATGCCGGCGAAGGGAGGAGCCACGTCCATTCCGCGCGCCTTGACGATCGCGACATCCGACTCCGGCGGGGGTGCGGGAATCCAGGCCGACCTCAAGGCCTTTGCTGCCGCGGGTGTCTACGGGATGTCGGCCTTGGTCGCGCTGACGGCGCAGAACACCAAGGAGGTCACGGCCGTCCACGAGGTGCCGACCGACTTCATCCGCGCGCAGCTCCACGCCGTCTTCGACGACATCGGGGTCGACGCCGCGAAGACGGGGATGCTGTTCTCGAAGTCGATCGTGGACACCGTCGCGGACTTCCTGCACCAGCGCCGTGTGCCGCTCGTCGTCGATCCGGTGATGATCGCGAGCTCGGGCGCGAAGCTGCTGCTCGACGACGCGGTCGACACGCTCGTGTCGCGCCTCTTTCCGCTTGCGACCGTCGTCACGCCGAACCTGAGCGAGGCAGTTGCGCTCGCCGGCTTCGACGGCATGCGCCGCGAGCTCGCCGAGCGGCTGCACGAGCTCGGCGCACCGGCGGTGATCGTCACGGGCGGTCACGGC
This sequence comes from Actinomycetota bacterium, assembly GCA_040007455.1. GTDB lineage: Bacteria > Actinomycetota > Thermoleophilia > Gaiellales > Gaiellaceae > JACCTU01. Next base: position 1,507 of record JBDTVA010000078.1, read on the forward strand.
GAGGAGGCCATCGACCATCTGTTCGCCGACGGACGGCACGTCGAGATCCGGGTCGACCGGCATGACGTGTCCGCGACGCACGGCGCGGGCTGCACCCACTCGGCCACGTTGACTGCGCTGCTCGCGCAGGGCGTGTTGCTCGAAGACGCCGCGCGTGCGGCCGCGCAAGTTGCCTCGCGGGCGGTGCGGGACGGGCTCGTCGAGATCGGCGGCGGCGAAGGGCCGGTCGACGTGCTGAACCTGAAGGGAGTGGCATGAGCGCCGGCTCGACGCTCAGCCGCCTGCGCGAGCAGCGGCCGCTGATCCATCAGATCACGAACTACGTCGTGATGAACGAGACCGCGAACGCGACGCTCGCGCTCGGCGCGCTGCCTGTGATGGCGCACGCACGCGAGGAGGTCGAGGAGATGGTCGGCCTCGCGAGTGCGCTCGTGCTCAACATCGGCACACTGTCGCCCTCGTGGGTGGAGGCGATGCTTGCGGCAGGCAAGGCCGCGAACGCGAGAGCGATCCCGGTCGTCCTCGACCCGGTGGGCGCGGGGGCGACGCGCTACCGCACGGAGACGGCCAAGCGTCTGCTCGACGAGATCGACGTGACCGTCCTTCGCGGCAACGCGGGTGAGGTCGCGACGCTCGTCGGCGTGAACGCGGAGGTGCGCGGCGTCGAGTCGATCGATGCGGGAGGCGATCCGGCGGAACTCGCGCGTAAGGCCGCACGAACGCTCGAGCTTGTCGCGTCGGTCACAGGCCCCGTCGACCACGTCTCCGACGGCGGGCGGACGCTCTCCGTGTCGAACGGGCACGAGCTGCTCGCGGCGGTGACGGGAACCGGCTGCATGTCGAGCGCGATCACGGGCTGCTTCCTCGCCGTGAACCCGTCCGCGCTCGAGGCCGCCGCGGAGGCGCTCGCGGCGTTCGGTCTGGCGGGCGAAGACGCCGCTGCGGTCGCCGAAGGCCCCGGCACGTTCCACGCCGCGCTCTACGACGCGCTCTACGCGTTGACACCCGACTCGCTAGACGAGCGCGCGAGGATCGCGTGAGGCTGCACGCGCTCGTCGAGGACCTCGAGACGGCACGCGCGGCCGTTGAAGGCGGTGCGACCGTGTTGCAGCTGCGCGTCAAGGACGCATCGACCCGCCAGCTCGTCGAGGTCGGGCGACCGCTTCGCGAGCTCGACGCGATGTTCGTCGTCAACGACGACGTGGAGGCGGCGATCCGGCTCGAGGCCGACGGGGTCCACCTCGGCCGCGGCGACGAAGGCGCGGAGCGCGCTCTCCAGGCTGGCCTCAAGCTTGGACTGTCGGCGTGGGACGTCGGGCAGGCGATCGCCGCGGAGCGCTCGGGCGCGGCGTACATCGGCGCAGGGCCGATCTGGGCGACCCCGTCGAAGGCCGACGCCGACCGGCCGATCGGTCTCGATGGCCTCGCCGGGATCGTCGACGCGGTCGAGATCCCCGTCGTCGCGATCGGGGGGATCGACACCACGAACGCCGGCGCGTGCGTCGCGGCCGGTGCCGCAGGGGTGGCCGTGATCCGAGCCGCGCGCGACGCGCGCGCCCTTCGCGAGGCGATCGATGAAGCTCTCGCAGCTCGGTGAGCTCGGTCTGCTCGCGGAGCTCGAGCGCCGCGGGCTCGCCCAGTCGATCGAGAACGACGCGGCGCAGGTCGAGAGCCTCGTCGTCACGCAGGACGCACTCGTGGAGGGCGTCCATTTTCGGCTCGACTGGATCTCGTGGCGCGACCTCGGCTGGCGCGCCGCGGCCGTCAACCTGAGCGACCTCGCGGCGTCGGGGGCCGAGCCCGCGGGCCTGATCGTCTCGCTCGCGGCGCCCGGCGAGACGAACGTGGACGACGTGCTCGAGCTGTACGAGGGGATCGCCGAGACCGGTGTGCCCGTGGTCGGCGGCGACACGACGCGCTCCGAGCAGTTGATGCTCAGCGTGACGGCGCTCGGCCGGTCCGAGCGCGTCCCCGGGCGCTCAGGCGCGCGGCCGGGGGACCTGCTCATCGTGACGGGGCCGCTCGGCGGGGCCGGCGCGGCGTTCCGGAACGGTCGCTACCTCCGCCCGCCGCTCCGGCTCGAGGAAGGTCGCCGTCTCGCGGGCGTGGCGAGCGCGATGCTCGACCTCTCGGACGGCCTCGCCCAGGACGCCGGTCACATCGCCGCGCGCTCGAGCGTTCGGTGCGCGATCGACCTCGACCTCGTGCCGCTCGCCGACGGTGCGACCGTCGAGGACCTCGGCTTCGGCGAGGACTACGAGTTGCTCGCGGCGACTCCGGACACGCTTGGCTTCACGGTGATCGGCCGCTGCGAGGAAGGCTCCGGGGTCGAAGGAATTCCGGACGCCGGCTGGGAGCACTTCCGCTAGAGCTTGCCGCGCAGCGCGTCGAAGCGCAGCTCGGGCACCTTCCAGATCGCCTCGAGCACGATTGCCTTCGACATCTTCGAGCCGCCCTCCTCGCGGTCGACGAAGGTGATCGGCACCTCGGCGACGCGGAAGCCCTTGCGCAGCGCGCGGTAGGTCGTCTCGATCTGGAACGCGTAGCCCTTCGCGTCGATCGCGTCGAGGTCGATCGCCTCGAGCACTTCACGGCGGTAGCATTTGAACCCCCCGGTCAGGTCGCGCACGCGCACCTGCAGCCAGAGCTGCGCGTACACGCAGCCGCCACGCGAGATAAAGCGCCGCAGCAATCCCCAGTTCGGGATCCGGCCGCCCGGCACGTAGCGAGAGCCGAGCACGAGGTCGGCGCCCTGCTCCGCCCGTGCGATCAGGCGCACGACGTCTGCCGGCTCGTGTGAGAAGTCGCAGTCCATCTCCAGGATCAGCTCGGCCCCGTCCGCGAGCGCGCGGCGGAATCCCGCGAGGTACGCCGGCCCGAGTCCCTCCTTCCGCTCGCGGTGGAGGACGTCCACGCCGTCGAGCTCCGCGGCGAGCCGGTCGGCGATCTCCCCGGTGCCGTCCGGCGAGTTGTCGTCGAGCACGAGCACGCGCACGCCCTGGGCGACGAGGGCGCGCACCATCCGCTCGACGTTCTCGGCTTCGTTGTACGTGGGGAGACAGACGGTCGCCTGCACGCGCCTATGATCGCTGCTCGTGGCGAAGGCGCTGCCGAAGAACCAGGAAGTGGCCGAGCAGCTCGAGTTGCTCGCCGACCTGCTGGAGCTCGAGGGCGAGCCGTCGTTCCGGGTGATCGCCTACCGCCGCGCGGCCACGCGGATCCGGGAGACGCCGGGCTCGGTCGCCCAGCTCGCGCTCGGCGGCGCCGCGAAGGACCTGCCCGGAATCGGCAAGACGATCGAGGAGAAGATCGTCCAGATCGTCGACGACGGCGAGATGCACGCTCTGACGAAGCGCAAGGCGCTCGTCCCGCCCGAGGTCGTGAGCTTCATGCGGCTGCCCGGGCTCGGCCCGAAGTCCGCGGCGAAGATCTGGAAGGAGCTCGGGATCACGACCGTCGCCGACCTCCGCGCAGCCGCCGAGGCGGAGCAACTCCGGACGCTCTCTGGCTTCGGCGCGCGCACCGAGGAGCGGATCCTGCACGCGCTCTCGCGAAAGGCGACGCTCGAGCCGGTGCTGCCGCTGCTCGGGGCCGGCCTCGCACCCGTGCTCGCGGTCGTCGAGGTGCTCCGCGCGCACCCCGCCGCGGATCTCGTCTCCGAGGCGGGCAGCGTCCGCCGGCGCAAGGAGACGTTCCGCGACCTCGACGTGATCGCAACGGCGAAGGACCCACGCGCGCTGATCGACTACTTCGTCGCGCTCGACTGGGTCGCGGAGGTCGCCGCGCACGGCGACACGAAGGCGACGGTCGTCTCGCACGACGGCCTCCGCTTCGACCTGCGAGTCGTGCCGCCCGAGTCGTTCGGGAACCTGCTCCAGCACTTCACCGGCTCGAAGGACCACAACGTCGCCCTCCGCGAGGCTGCGGTGAAGAAGGGGCTCTCGATCTCGGAGTACGGGGTCAAGACGGTCGAGACGGGCGAGGTCTTCACGACGCGCGACGAAGCTGAGCTCTACGAGTTCCTCGGCTACCAGTACATCCCGCCCGAGCTCCGCGAGAACCTCGGCGAGCTCGACGCCGCGCGCAAGGGAGAGCTTCCCGAGCTGGTCGACGTGAAGCACGTGCGCGGCGACCTGCACGTGCACTCGACGTGGTCCTCGGACGGCAAGAACACGATCGAGGAGATGGCGCGCCGCTGCATCAAACGCGGCTATCAATACATGGCGATCACCGATCACTCGCACTACCTCCGCGAGGGACGGCTGGAGGCGCAGTGGCGCGAGGTCGAACAGCTGAACGAAAAGCTCGCGCCGTTTCGCATCCTGCGCGGAGTCGAGGCGAACATCCGCGCGACGGGCGAGGTCGACGTCGCCGAAGACCTGCTCGCGCAGCTCGACTGGGTGGTGGCGTCGCTCCACCAGGCGTTCGACAAAAACCCGACGGAGCGGATCGTCAGCGCGATGGAGCACCCGTACGTCCACTGCATCGGGCATCCGACCGCACGGAAGATCAACAAGCGCGCGCCGGCCGACATCGACGTCGAGCGCATGATCGAGAAGGCGCTCGAGACCGGGACGTTCCTCGAGCTGAACTCGCAGCCGGACCGCCTCGACCTGCGCGACGTCAACGCGCGACGCGCCGGCGAGGCGGGCCTGAAGATTCCCGTGGACACCGACGCCCACCAGATCAGCGCACTCGACTGGATCGAGATCGGGATCGCGCAGGCCCGCCGTGCGTGGCTGATGAAGGAGCAGGTGCTGAACACGCGCACCTGGAAGCAGGTCGAGAAGCTGAAGAAG
>JBDTVA010000079.1:0-6305 GCA_040007455.1 Actinomycetota bacterium
GCGGCTGACGAGCAACCCTTCGCGCACGAGCCGCGCGACGAGCGCCAGCCGGCCCTCCTCGTCGAGGGTGCCCGGCAGGTCCGACGGGCGAAACGGCTCGTCGGTGCGGAGCACGAACTCCAGGACGTCCCCGACGTGGGCCGGAAACTCGAGCGTGCGCCCCTCGAACGTCAGCTCCGCGCGGTCCTCCTGCATGACGAGGTCAGCGAGCACCGTCGGCCGCCGCTCGAGCTCGGTCTCCGCGTCGAGCTCGCGGAGGGCGCGGAGATGCCCGAGCTGGCCTTCCAGCACCGGACGCCGGCTGCGGACCAGCTTCGAGCGCATCCGCCGGCGGACGTCGCGCTCGCCGAGCTTTTCGCCGAGGCAGGCGAGAAGCTCCTCGGCGGACCCGTCCGGCGAGCGGCGGAATCCCACGTCGTCGGCGCACTCCTCGAGCGCCGCCCTGAACGCGTCCAGCCACGAGTAGACGTTCGCCCCGATCGTGAGGTGCAGCGAGTCGGCGTCAGAGGTCTTCGCCTCGTGCAGCCAGCCGCGCGGGAGGTAGAGCGTGTCGCCCGGCTGAAGGGTGACGTCGAGGACGGGCTCGCCGGGAGCGCCGAGCTTCGCGTCGTAGCGCTGGTTCTTCAGCGGCAGCTCCCAGACGGGCTCGTACACGAGCCAGCGCTTCTCGCCCGCGATCTGGAGGCAGAAGACGTCGTGCGTGTCGTGGTGCACCGGCAGCCCCTGCGCGGAGCGCGGCGTGTAGTACGCGTTCGCCTGCGCCGGGTGGCCGAGTGTGGCCTCGAGCGAGCGGCAGAACGTCGCGAGCGCGGGCCACCAGTGGTGCAGCCCCTGGATCACAAGCGTCGCGCCAGAGTCGAAGGCCTCGGCGACGCGTGCCACGTCGGCCATCCCCTTGAAGGGGACCGGCCGCCAGGACACGTCGACGAGGTAGTCGCTCGCGCGCAGCTTCACGTCGGCCCGCACGAGCCGGAACGCGGGGGAGCGCAGGCCGCCCGACTCGAGCAGTCCTTCGACGTCCGCCGTGGTCAGGAGGTCGTCGAAGCGCCCGGGCTCGTCGCGCTCGACGACGAGCGGCTTGCGCTCCCAGTGCTCGGCGAGGAAGGTCGCTTCCTCGACTGGCTCGACGCAGCGCGCGAGGGCGCTACGAAGCGTCTGTGCCGTCTGCGTCTGCGTCGGTGTCGTCGCTGTCGGCGTCGGTCGGTTCGGTCGGTTCGGTCGCGTCGGTGCCGTCCGAGTCCGGCTCTTCGTCCGCGACTTCGCTCCGGTACTGGTCGCTCCGGACCTCGTCGTCGGTGAGTGTGGTCGTGCGCTCGTCCATCGATCCTCCCTGGCGTGGGTTGGCGGCGAGCCCCGAGGTTACAAGGTGTGCATGGGTAGAGTCCGCCGCCGGTGGACCTCTACGAGTACCAGGGCAAAGAGCTCTTCAATCGCTTCGGGATCCCCGTGTCAGAAGGGAGGCTCGCGACGACGCCCGACGAGGCTCACGCTGCCGCGGCGGAGCTCGGCGGTCAGGTCGTCGTCAAGGCGCAAGTCCTCACCGGCGGGCGCGGCAAGGCCGGAGGGATCAAGCTCGCGGAGGATCCCGACGACGCCCGTGCGAAGGCCGAGCAGATCCTCGGCCTCGACATCCGAGGCCACGTCGTGCGCAGGCTCTGGATCGAGCGCGCGTCCGACATCGCGAAGGAGTACTACCTCTCGCTCACGTTCGACCGCGGGGCGAAACGGCCGCTCTTCATGTTCACCACGGAGGGCGGGATCGACATCGAGGAGGTCGCAGAGTCCACACCGGAGAAGCTCGTGCGACTGCACGTCGATCCGTTCGAGGGCTTCCAGCCGTGGCAAGGACGGCGGCTCGTCTACGGCGCCGGAGTCGAGGACCCGAACGAGCAGAAGCAGATCCTCTCGATCGTCGGGAAGCTCTACGAGACGTTCGTGGCGACCGACGCGATGCTCACGGAGATCAACCCGCTGATCGTCACGACCGACGGCGAGGTCAAGGCGCTCGACTCGAAGTTCACAGTCGACGACGCGGCGCTCTTCCGGCACGCCGACATCGCGGAGATGCGCGACCTCGAGGCGGTGCCGCCGGAGGAGCGCGCGGCGCGCGAAAAGGGCGTCACGTACGTGAAGCTCGACGGAGAGGTCGGGATCCTCGGCAATGGCGCCGGCCTCGTCATGTCGACGCTCGACGTGATCGCGCTCGCAGGCGGGCGCCCGGCGAACTTCTGTGACCTCGGTGGCGGCGGCGACGCCGAGGGCGTGGTCGACGCGCTCGGAGTGATCACCGCCGATCCACAGGTGAAGTCGATCTTCTTCAACGTCTTCGGTGGCATCACGCGCTGCGACGAGGTGGCGCGCGGGATCCTCGCGGCGCTCGACCGGATGCCGATCGAGCATCCGATCGTCGTGCGCCTCGACGGGACGAACGCGGAGCAGGGGAGGGAGATCCTCAAGGAGGCCTCGCCCCCGAACCTCCACGTCGAGCCGACCATGCTCGACGCGGCGCGACGCGCAGTGGAGCTCGCCGCGTGACCGACGTCTGGTCCGAGCGAGCGGAGGCGTTCCGCGAGAGCGCGGCTCATCGCGAGGGACCCGACCTCGACCTGGTGGTGGAGTGGTGCGAGCCGGGCGACGGGGTCCAGGCGCTGGACGTCGCGACCGGCGGCGGCCATGTGGCGCGGCGGCTGCGCGAGGCCGGCTGTGAGGTCGTATCGGTCGACCCCGCTCCGGGGATGCAGCCGACGATCGTCGCGCCCGCCGAGCAGCTCCCGCTCGCTGACGCCTCGTTCGACGTCGTCGCCTGCAGGATTGCGCCGCACCACTTCGGCGACGTGGGTGCCGCGATGCGCGAGATGGCGCGCGTGTCGCGCGACCGCGTGGTGGTCGAGGACAACCTCTTCACGAGCGAGGACTTCGAGGAGGCGGAACGGCTGCACGACCCGACGCACGTCCGCTGCTACTCCGAGGAGGAGTGGCGGAAGTTCTTCGACGAAGCCGGGCTCGAAGTGGAGGAGACGAAGGCGTTCGAGCGCTGGCTCGACGTGGAGGCCTGGCTGGCTCGAGCCGAGACTCCCGAAGCCGACGCCGCACGCGTCCGCGAGTTACTCGACGACCGCATCGAGCACGGCCGCGTCATGTTCCGCTCGTTGGTGCTCAAAGGGAGGAAGAGGTAGTGGCGATCGTCGTCGACCAGGACACGCGGCTCGTGGTGCAGGGTCTGACCGGGAGCGAGGGTCGCTTCCACGGCCTGCGCAACCGCCAGTACGGCACGAACGTCGTCGCCGGTGTCACGCCGGGCAAGGGCGGCCAGGACGTCGAGGGCATCCCGGTGTACGACACCGTCGCGGAGGCCGTCGAGCAGGCCGGCGCGAACACGTCGCTGATCTTCGTCCCTGCGCGCTTCGCCGCGGACGCCGCGTACGAGGCGGTCGACAGCGGCATCGGGACCGTGATCGTGATCACCGAGCACATCCCCGCGCACGAGATGCTCCGCGTCTACACGTACGTGCGCCCGAAGGGGATCACGATGATCGGCCCGAACTGCCCGGGCGTGCTCTCGCCGGGCAAGGCGAACGTCGGGATCATCCCCGCGGAGGTCTTCGCGGAGGGCGCGATCGGGCTCGTCTCGCGCTCGGGCACGCTCACGTACCAGATCGGCTACGAGCTGGCCCAGCTCGGCCTGGGCAACTCGTCGATCGTCGGGATCGGCGGTGACCCGGTGCCGGGCTCGTCCTTTATCGACATCCTGGAGAAGTTCGAGGCCGACCCGCAGACCGACATGGTCGTGATGGTCGGCGAGATCGGCGGGAACGACGAGGAGAAGGCCGCGGAGTTCATCCGCGACCGGATGTCGAAGCCGGTGCTCGCGTACATCGCAGGCTTCACCGCACCGCCGGGGAAGACCATGGGCCACGCCGGGGCGATCATCTCCGGCTCGTCCGGCACGGCGCAGGCGAAGAAGGAAGCGCTGGAGGCCTGCGGCGTGCGCGTCGGCACGACGCCGACCGAGGTCGCACAGCTCGTCGCCGACGCCGTCGGCGCGCGTACCTAATTGCGCAAGTCGCGAATCCGCTCCCGCGGATCCGCGACGCGCGAAGGCGGCCGCTTCGCGGCCGCTCGCGCAGCGACTTCACGACACTTCTCTAGCCGCGAAGGCTCGCGCAGGCGTCGCTCGACTCGAGCGCCTGCTTGAGCTCGCCGGCCGGGTCGAGGCCGCGGAGCTTTGCGACGGTCTCCTCGATCGACGCGGCCGAGGCCGAGAGCTCGCGCGACAGCGCCGCCAGGCGGCCGAGCGCCTCGCTGAGGCTGCCCGCAGGCTGGTCGACGCCCGCCCGGGCGTTCGCGGCGCGTTCGCGCAGCACGCTTTCGAGATGGTCGAGCTCCTGCCCGATCTCGTCTCGCGCCTGAACGTCGGGGAGCCCGAGCTTGCCCAGGTCGGCGAGAAAGTCGTCGTAGGCGGCCACCGCCTGGTGGATCGCGTCGTCGAGCTCCTCCTCCGAGAACGTCTTCGGCTCCGCGAGCCGGCCGGAGGCGTCCTGCACCCGCTCGCGCCAGTCCTCGACGGCGGTGCAGAAGTCGTCTGCCCAGCCCTCGGCGCTCGAGTCGTCGCCCCCGCAGCCCGCGGCGAGCACGGCGAAGCAGCAGGCGACGACGAGAACGGCTCGCCTCATCCCGATAGTGAATCGCCCGCGTCGGCCGGAGCCGGAGCGCTCCGCGGGCATCTCTAGACTCGACAGGGTGGAGACGATCTCCTTCGCACGCGGGATTCCCGCACCCGAGTGCCTTCCCGTCGAGGAGCTCGCCGACTGCGCGCGCGCCGCGATCGAGCGCGACGGGCGGACGGTCCTCTCCTACGGGCCCGGGGGCGGCTACGCGCCGCTTCGCGCCTGGCTCGGCGAAGCGCACGGCGTCGACCCTTCGCGGGTTCTCGTCACGAACGGCTCCCTCCAGGGCTTCGTCTTCCTCGCGAACCGGTTCGCCGGCGAGCGCCGCGTTCTGGTCGAGGCGCCGACGTACGACCGGCCGCTGAAGATCCTGCGCGAGCTCGGCGCGGACGTCGTCGCGATCCCGCAGGACGAGGACGGGCTCGACGTCGAGGCGCTCGAGCACGAGCTCCAGCGCGGCCCCGCGCTCCTCTACACGATCCCGACGTTCCAGAACCCGAGCGGACGGACGCTCACGACGGAACGCCGCCGCCGCGTCGCGGAGCTCACGGCCGAGCACGATCTCCTCGTCTACGAGGACGACCCGTACGGGCTCGTCCGGTTCGAGGGCGAAGCCCCGCCGAGCCTGCTCGAGCTCGCGGGCGGAGAGCGTGTCCTCTACAGCTCGTCCTTCTCGAAGACGATTGCCCCGGGCGTCCGCGTCGGCTACTTCGTCCTGCCCGAGGAGCTCGCCGCCGAGCTCGAGGCGCTGGCGGTGTCGACCTACATCACGCCCGCCCTGCTCGGCGAGGCGACCGTCTACGAGTTCCTGAGGCGCGGCGCCTTCGAGCCGAATCTCGAGCGCGTTCGCGGTCTGCTCCGCGAGCGTCGCGACGCGATGCTCGGAGCGCTCGAGTCGGAGCTCGGCGACCGCGGTTCCTGGAGTAGGCCGGAGGGCGGCTACTTCCTCTGGCTCGACCTCGGCGTCGACACCGCGGAGCTCCTCGGCCGCGCCGAGGAGGCGGGGGTTACCTTCATCAAGGGGGCCGACTTCTTCCCGCCCGGGGAGGGCGGCGAGCAGTCGGCGCGGCTCGCGTTCAGCTTCGTCTCGCCCGACGAGATCGTGGAAGGGATCGGGCGCCTCGCCGCGCTCGTCCCGGCGGCGGCGAGGGTCTAGGAGCGTTCGTATCCGATGGATACGGGCGCGACTGAGGACGCCGCATCGCGCTGCCCAGCGCGGCCCGACGGCACAGCGCCGGTTTCGTTAAACGCTCCTTAGGCCGCCGCGGTGCGCGCGGCAACGGTTCGCGGCACGAGCGCGGGCTGGCGGGGCGGCACGAGCGAGCCACGCTGGGCCGCTCGGAAGGTGGGGCAGATGTCGTCGCCGGCGAGGGCGCAGAGACCGGCGCGCCGGAAGTAGCAATCATCGCACGTTGGTTTGATGCTCTTGCTCATCTCTCCCCTTGTTCGCCAAGAAATGGCGATGGAACAGGCGCCGAGTCTACGGCCCCTGTACCCTCGCGCAACCCCCGAGTGGACGGAAACCGTCGCACTTTGCGAGGCATTCGAAGATGGCGAAATCTGCTCAATCCTCGCGCGCGGGTGCCAATGTTGCCAGCTTCCGCAACGCCTGTTGAAAACTGGTCACAGGCACGATCC
>JBDTVA010000080.1:0-6272 GCA_040007455.1 Actinomycetota bacterium
CAGCTGCACCGTTCCGTCGTCGTCCGCCGAGTACGCAGCCGCCATGCCCCAGGTGTTCACGAGGACGAAGTCGCCCGGCTTCGTCACCATCGGACGTGCGAGGAAGTCCTTCCAGAAGCGCTCGTACGAGCCGGCGTAGCGGTCGCGCAGCACGCGTGCCGTCTCGGGGAAGTCCTTCGCGTAACACGCTTCAAACAGCGCGTCGCCTGCGTGCGTCGCGAAGCCGCCGAAGAGGTCCGGCCGGAGCATCGGGGTGATCATCGCGCCGTAGCCGCCCGACGACTTGCCCTGGATCCCGCGGTGCGGCGCGTCCGCGATCGTCCGGTAGCGCTCGTCGACCCACGGGACCAGGTCTTCGCAGAGGTACGTGTGGTAGTTCCCGATCGCCGGCGAGTCGACGAACTGTGAGCCGCCGAGCTTCGTCCACGCGTCGACCCACACGACGACCGCCGGCGGGACGTCGCCCGACGCAAAGACGTCGTCGCACAGCTCCGGGTAGGTCTTGGCGCCGAAGGCCGGCCGGTTGCGCCACATGTCGAGCTGGCCCGTGTACCCCTGGATCACGTAGATCGACGGGTAGCGCCGCTCCGGGTCGTCGTCGTAGCCCGGCGGGAGGTACACCCAGAGGGGACGTTCGTGCGGGTCGCCGAGCGGGTTTCCGCGCAGCGCCTCGCTCGCGACGACGTGCTCCTCGAACCGTCCCGTAAGCGGGTAGCTCCAGGGAGCGCTCACGCCTTCGGCGAGCTCCACGGCTGCCGCAGTGCGTCGGCCAGGTGTGCGCGCACCCGCGCGAGCGCGATCCGCTCCTGGGCGAGCGAGTCGCGGTCGCGGATCGTCACGGTGTCGTCCGCGAGCGTCTGCTCGTCCACGGTGAACGCGAACGGCGTGCCGATCTCGTCCTGCCGCCGGTAGCGGCGGCCGATCGCGCCGCTGTCGTCGTACTCGACCTGCGCGTCGATGCGCAGCTCCTCGAACAGTGAGCGGGCCTTCGAGACCATGTCGGAACTCTTGCCGATCAGCGGCAGCACGGCCGCCTTGACCGGCGCAAGCGCGGGGTGGAGGCGCAGAACCGTCCGCTCGTTCTCGCCGACGATCTCCTCGTCGTACGAGTCGATCAGGAACGTGAGCAGCGCGCGGTTGAGACCGAGCGCGGGCTCGATCACGTACGGGACGAACCGCTCGCCGGTCCCGGAGTCGACCCATTCGAGCTTCGAGCCGGACTGCTCGGAGTGCTGCCGCAGGTCGAAGTCGCCGCGGTTCGCGATCCCCTCGACCTCGGACCAGCCGATCGGGAAGAGGTACTCGATGTCGCTCGTCGCGCTCGAGTAGTGCGAGAGCTCGTCGGCGTCGTGCGGCCGGATCCGCAGATGGCTTTCACGGATCCCGTAGCGCCGGTGCCACGCGTACCGCTCGTCGACCCAGTAGCGGTACCACTCGTCGGCGGAGTCCGGCGGCACGAAGAACTCCATCTCCATCTGCTCGAACTCGAGCGTGCGGAAGATGAAGTTGCCGGGCGTGATCTCGTTGCGAAACGACTTGCCGACCTGCGCGATCCCGAACGGCGGCTTGCGGCGCGCGAGCTGCGCGACGTTCTTGAAGTTGATAAAGATCCCCTGCGCGGTCTCGGGGCGGAGGAACGCGTCCGAGCCAGTCTCCTCGACGGCGCCGACGCGCGTCTTGAACATCAGGTTGAAGTGCCGTGCCTCGGTCAGGTCGCAGTCGGAGATTTCGCCGGGATGCTTGCTCGGCCGCTTCCCGCACTGCGCCTCGTCGAGCTGGTCCGCCCGGTAGCGCTGCTTGCAGGTCCGGCAGTCGACAAGCGGGTCGGTGAAGCCCTCGACGTGCCCGGAGGCCTCCCAGACCTTGGGGTGGAGGATGATCGACGAGTCGAGCGCGACGATGTCCTCGCGCTCGCGCACCATCGCCTCGAGCCAGCAGGCCCGCACGTTCTCCTTCAGGAGGACGCCGTAGTGCCCGTAGTCGTACGCCGACCCGAGGCCGCCGTAGATTTCCGAGCTCGGGAAGACGAACCCGCGCCGCCGGGCCAGGGACACGATCTTGTCCATCGTCACGGTGTCTGCGGCTGCCACGGAGGTCGAACGTTAGCTCCGGCCAAAGAGGGCGGCCGCCGGACCGGCCGCCCTTTTGGCGCAGCAACAGGAGGAGTGAGACAGTTGAAGTGAAGCGCGCGTTCCTGAGAAGCGCCTGAGGACGGCTTAGGAGCCGGGTGAGAAGCGAACGCGGAAGCGCGCGCCGCCGTCCGGCGCGTTCTCGGCGCTCACCGACCCGCCGTGCTCCTGGACGACCTGGCGCACGATCGCGAGGCCGAGCCCCGAGCCGGGGACGCCGCGGGCGGCCGGCGCGCGGTAGAAGCGGTCGAACACGCGATCGAGGTCCTCGGGGTCGATCCCGGGGCCGTAGTCGCGCACCCGCAGCTCGCCGTCGCGGAGCTCGACGTCCACCCGGCCGTCGTGCGGGCTCCACTTGACCGCGTTCTCCAGCAGGTTCGCGACCGCTCGCTCGAGGCGGTTCGGGACGCCCTCGATCGTGGTCGGCTGGAGACTCGTGTTGAAGCCGATGCCGTTGGCGCTTCGGCGCGTCCGGTCGATGGCCGCCGCGATCACCTCCTCGAGCCGCACGGGCTCGGGCTGCACGTGTTCGGTTCGTGAAAGGTCGAGCAGGTCGCCGAGCAGCTCGGTCAGCTCCTCCGCTTGGGAGCGGATCTCCGCGAGGATCCGCGCGCGCTCGTCCTCGGGCAGCGACGTCCCTCGCTGGAGAACCTCGACGTTCGTCCGCAGGCTGGTCAGCGGCGTGCGAAGCTCGTGCGACGCGTCGGCGATCAGCTGCGTCTGCGAGCGAAGCGAGTCGTCGAGCGCGCTGAGCATCGAGTTGAAGCTGTCCGCGAGTCGCCCGAGCTCGTCCTTGGCGGGCGATTCGATCCGCTGGCTGAGGTCACGCGTCGCAGTCACGTGCTCCGCGGTCTCCGTCAGCCGGCGGACCGGCGAGACGGCCGCGCGCGAGACGAGCAGGCCGAGGAGCGCCGCCAGCGCGACGCCTGCCGCCGAGATGGCCGTGAGGAACCCGGCGAGCCGGTTCAGCGTCCGGTCGACCTCGTCCAGCGGACGGGCGATCTGGACCGCGATGCCGGGCGCGTACTGGACCGTGAGGATCCGGACGTGCGTGTCGGCGACCGTCGCGTCTTCGAAGAACGGGTCGCGCGTTCCCTCGGCGACGTGCCTGGCGCCCTCCGAGGGCAGCGGGATCTTGGCGCCGGCTCGCCGGTAGACGGCGCCGCTCCCGGTCACGAGCTGCGCGTAGCCTCCCGCGCCGCCGAGCAACGGGTCGGGAAGGCCGAAGTCTCCGAGCTCTCCGCCGGCCGGGACCTGTACGTGCCGAGCGCGTGCGCGGAGCGCGTCGTCGATCGAGCCGCGCAGCTGCGCGCGAACCAGCCCGTAGGAGACGAGCGAGGCGACGGCGATCGCCGCCGCCACGGCGACGGCCGACGCGAGGGCGAGGCGTGTGCGGAACGTCACGGCTCGCGGAGAACGTAACCGACGCCGCGCACGGTGTGGATCAGGCGGAGCTCGCCGCCCGCTTCCAGCTTGCGTCGGAGGTAGCTGACGTAGACCTCGAGCGCGTTCGACCGCGGCCCGAAGTCGTAGTCCCAGACCCGGTCGAAGATCACCGAGCGGGTCAGCACCTGGCGTGCGTTGCGCAGGAACAGCTCGAGGAGGAGGAACTCGGTCCGGGTCAGCTCGATCCGTCGCTCGCCGCGCCGCACCTCGCGGGTGCCGATGTCGAGCGTGACGTCGGCGAAGCGCAGCACGTCGTTGTCCATGCCGCCCGCACGGCGGAGGAGCGCGCGGAGCCGCGCGTGCAGCTCTTCGAGCGCGAACGGCTTGACCAGGTAGTCGTCGGCGCCGGCGTCGAGCCCCGCCACGCGGTCGCCGACGGCGTCGCGCGCGGTCAGCATCAGCACGGGCGTGTGGTCGTCGGCCGCGCGCAGGCGCCGGCAGACCTCGAGGCCGTCGACGTTCGGCATCAGCACGTCCAGCACGACCGCGTCGGGAGCGTGCAGCGAGAGGCGGTGGAGTGCCTCGGCCCCGTCGGCCGCGAGCTCGACGTCGTAGCCCTCCAGCCTGAGGGCCCGCTCGAGCGCCGTGCGGACGGCCGGCTCGTCGTCGACCACGAGAACGCGCATCGAGACAAGTGTTCCTGCGGAACCTGTGTGCCCGCTGAGAACCGCTTAACGCCGCCTCAACGAGCCTCTCAGCCCGATCTCAGGGCGAGCCGCTTCGATGGAGCCGTCACACTGACCAGGAGGATCGATGTTCCGAAAATTTCTCGTCTTCTTTCTCTCGATCGTCGCGGCGTCCGCGATCGGCGCCGGCGCGGGGATCGGGATCTGGGAGGCGACCAACGACGACGGCGCGACTGCGACCGCCGCGCAGACGGCACCGACACGGTCCGTCGCCGACGGCACGCAGCTGTCGGTCAACGAGATCTACCAGCGCGCGAAGAACGGGGTCGTTCTCGTCACCACCCAAACGCAGGCGCAGGGCTCGCCCTCGCTTCCGCCGGGCCAGGGCGGCGGTGGGGGCACCTCCACCGGTAGCGGCTTCGTGATCGACGACCAGGGGCACGTCCTGACGAACCAGCACGTCGTCGACAACGCCCAGAGCGTCACCGTGTGGTTCCCGGACGGCGACGAGATCGGCGCGAAGGTCGTCGGCTCGGACACGTCGTCCGACGTTGCGGTGCTCGAGCTCGACAGCGTCCCGAGCGGCGTCACGCCCGTCGAGCTCGGCTCGTCCGAGTCGCTCGAGATCGGCGACCTCGTGGTCGCCATCGGCAGCCCCTTCGGGCTCGAGGGGACGGTCACGAGCGGCATCGTCAGCGCGCTGCACCGCGAGCTGACGGCACCCGACGGTTTCACCATCGACGGCGCCATCCAGACCGACGCTGCGATCAACCCGGGCAACAGCGGCGGTCCGCTCCTCGACGGCCAGGGCCGCGTCGTCGGGATGAATTCGCAGATCGCGTCCGCGTCGGGCGGCAACGAGGGCATCGGCTACGCGGTGCCGATCGAGACGGCGAAGGACGTCGCGGACTCGCTGATCGCCGGCAAGTCGATCGAGCGGCCGTTCCTCGGCGTCCGTCTCGCGGACACCGACAACGGGGCGCAGGTCGCCGAAGTCACGAACGGCAGCCCCGCCGACCGCGCCGGCCTGAAGCCGGGCGACGTGATCACCGAGGTCGACGGCGAGCAGACCGGTTCGGCCGACGACGTCCGCCGCTCCGTCGCAGCAGGCAAGCCGGGGGACAAGCTCGAGCTCACGGTCCGCCGCGGCGGTGAGACCACGACGGTGACGGCCACGCTTGGGAACCGACCCACCCAGAGCGATTAACTCGACAGAGTCGTCACAATGGCCGCGTGATCGTCGCGCCCGTGGAGCTCCACATCGTGTCGGACTCCACGGGGGAGACGGCCACGCGGCTCGTTCACGCGCTCGAGGCGCAGTTCCCCGACCAGACGTTCGAGGAGGTGCGCCACCCGCGCGTTGAGTCCGTCGAAGACCTCGAGGTCGCCGTGCGCCGGGCGCGCGGACGTCCCGCCGTCATCTTCTACACGCTCGTCAAGCCGGAGCTGCGCGACGCGATGCGCCGCGCGTGCCGCCGGGCGCGCGTCCACTACTGCGACTTGCTCGGCCAGCCGATCGACGCGGTCTCGCGCGTCGCGGGTGTCGCAGCACAGGGCCGAGCCGGCGCGCGGGCGCCGCTCGACTCCGGCTACTTCCGCCGCATCGAGGCGATCGAGTTCGCGGTGCGCTACGACGACGGCATCGGCGGCGGCCTCGACGAGGCCGACGTCGTGCTCGTCGGGGTCTCGCGAACCTCGAAGACGCCGCTCTCGATGTACCTTGGGAACCTCGGCTACAAGACCGCGAACGTCCCGATCGTCGCGGGAATCGAGCCGCCGCAGGACCTCTTCAGGATCAACCCGGTGAAGATCGTCGGCCTGACGATCGACGCCGACCGGCTCGGCGAGATCCGAACGGTGCGCGCGCGCAACTTCGGCGGCACGGCGCGTCAGTACTCCGAGCTCGTGAAGATCTACGAGGAGCTCGCGCAGGCGGAGGTGGTGCACCGTCGCCTCGGCTGCCCGGTGATCGACGTGTCGGAGCTCTCGATCGAGGAGACCGCGCAGCGTGTGATCCGAACGGTCGAGCAGCGGACACGCGATCTCCAGGAGGTGCAGGCATGACCCGCGA
>JBDTVA010000081.1:0-6104 GCA_040007455.1 Actinomycetota bacterium
TCGACCACTGGGACCGACTCGCCGGCCGACCCGAGGAGCATCGACATGCAGTGCGAGTGGCCGTTGCCGAACTCGGCGTCCTCCTCGCAGATGTTCTCGGTGCGCTTGTCCCAGTCGTCGTGGGCGTAGTACTCCTCGCTCGGCACGAGGCGCTTCAGCATCGTCGCGAAGTCCTCGAGAAAGCCCTTTTCGAACTCGTTGACCCGGACGCAGCAGGTCGTGTGCGGCGAGTAGACGCAAGCGATCCCCTGCGCGATCCCGCTCTCGCGAACGACGTCGTTGACCTCATCTGTGATGTCGCGGACGGAGAGGCCCCCCGTCGTCCGGACCTGCGATTCGCGCTGGAAGACCTTCACCGCGCGGCATCCTAGCGACGTCCAGAACGAACGGGCCGGGGGAACCCGCGTTACCCTGAGCCGGGCAGCGGGCCCGTAGCTCAGCGGTTAGAGCAGCGGACTCATAATCCGTCGGTCCCAGGTTCGAATCCTGGCGGGCCCTTTCCCGACCGCCTTTAGGAGGCTCTCTCGGGCGCCGATACAGACAGAGGCCTCCCGCATGCGCACATCCTCAGAGCACCAGCACGGCCCCCCGCGGCTTGTCCTTCGCTTTGCGGTCTATGCGGGCGCCGCCGTACTGCTCGCGGTGATGGGCGCGCTCCTTCTCTCCCGGTTCAACGCGTCGGAGAGCGCCGAGAGCGACCTCGCCGACGATGCCGCCTACGTCGCGGACGAGCTTGGTCGCGACGACCTCGTTCGCGTGGGCTTCGAGCGGCGCGCCTCGGACGACGTCGAGGCACAGCTCGACGAGTTCCTCGGCCCGATCGCCGGCGCTCGCGACCTGACTCGTGCTTCACTCGTCGCGCCCGACGGGACGATCACCTACTCGACCGATCACACCCTTCGTGGCAAGCCCGCCGCGGCGCTCGGCATCGGCACGCTCGATGCGAGCGCGCCCGTCCAGTGGGTGCTCGAAACCGGTCGCACGCGTGGATCGTTCGTCGCCGAGCGTGACGATGCGATCGTCGCCGCGGAGGTGCGTCGCGCCTTCCTGACGCAGTCCGCGCTCGTCGTGCTCGCGCTCCTGCTGCTGTACGGGGCGTTGATTCCCGTCTTCCGGAAGGTCACTGCCGAGCTGGAGGCGAGGAACCGCCGGCTCGTCGAGAGCGAGGGCCGCTACCGCACGCTGATGGAGCAGGCCTCCGACGCGATCTTCGTCGCCGATGCGAAGGGCCGCCTGACCGACGTGAACGAGCACGCGACCGAGCTGCTCGGCTACACGCGCGACGAGCTCTTGCAGCGCCACGCGATGGACCTGATGAGCATCGGCGACGTCGCCCAGCTCCCGTTGCACATGCGCGACCTGAAGGCGGGCAAGCCGATCCTCGTCGAGCGTCCGGTGCGCAGGAAGGACGGCACGTTTCTCACGGGCGACATCTCGGCGAAAATCCTCGAGGACGGCCGACTCATGACGAGCATTCGCGACGTCTCGGAGCGCACGCAGCTCCGCGAAGCGCAGAAGCTCGAGGCCGTCGGACGCTTCGCATCCGGCATCGCCGATGACTTCTCCGAGCTGGTCGACGCGGTTGCACGTCACGCGGACAAGCTCGCACTCCGGCTCGGCAGCGACCCCGACGTCGAAGAGATCCGCTCGCGGCTTGCTGCCATCCACTCGCTGACCGCGCAGCTGCGTGCGGTCGGCAGCCGCCAGGAGCTCAAGCCCGAGCTGCTGGATCTGAACGAGTTCTTGCACGCGCGGCTCGACCTCCTGCGCGACCTGGCCGGCCCGCGCGTGGAGGTGGTGCTCCGTCCGGGAGCCGTCGAGCGCGTCTACGCAGACGAGGTGCAGCTCGAGCGGGTGATCGTCGACCTCGTGCTCCACGCTCACTCGGCGATGCCGAACGGAGGCAAGCTGACCGTCGAGACGGACAGCGTCGACTTCTCCCGCAACGGCCGCACCCATGGCGCGGCAGGCCCGCACGCGATGCTCTCGATCAACGACACAGGCGGGGAGACCGGCGACGAGCGTGGCGAGCGGCTGGGTCTCGGCCTCGCGACCGTCTACGGCGTCGTGCACCAGAGCGGCGGCTCGATCGGCGTCGAGAGCGAGCCCGGCGAGGGCACGACCGTGCGGATCTACCTGCCGGTCGCCGAAGTGCTAGCGCTTGATGTGAATTCGCTGCGCGAGCGGCCGCGAAGCGGCCGCCTTTAGGGGTCTTCGCGCGTCGCGGATCCGCGCGAGCGGATACGCGACTTGCGCAGCTGGCTAGCCGCGCTCAGCTGAACGTAGCCCGGTCAGCGCCCAGATTCCGGCGAGCGCCGCGAGCGGCACAGCGATTCCGAAGGCGACCGCGACCTCGTCGGTCGAGCCGGCGAGCAGGCTGCGCGCTCCTTCGATGAACGCCGTGAACGGGTTGACGCTCGCGACCGCGTGGATCCAGCCGGTCAGCAGGTCGATCGGTACGAACACGGGGGCGAGGAAGATCAGCAGGAAGATCGGGAACTGCATGACCGGCCCGGCTTGCGTCGAGCGAAGCCGCAGCGCGACGCCCGCCGCCCAGAGCGTGCCGATCAGGCTGACCAGCAGTCCGAGGAGCACCAAGGCAAAGAGCTCGAGTGGGTTGCCGAGGATCTCCATCCCGATCAGCAGGCCGATTGCGACCACGACCAACGTGTTGAAGAACCACCGGATCATCGTCGTGATCGCGTAGCCGACGATGATCCCGCTGCGCCTCGGGGCGGCGATCATCAGGCGCCGGGCGAAGCCACGCTCGAAGTCCTGCGCGATCCCGAAGCCGGTGAAGACGCCGGCCATCGCCGCGGACTGCAACATGACGAAGCCGAACTGGAACGTCTCATAGCCCGGTGCGTAGTCGAAGCCCGGCAGCTGGTCGACGTCCGAGAGGGCTCCCGCGAACCCGACGAAGAAGATCACGGGAAACATGAGCGCGGGGAGCACGAACGCGAGGTTCGTGAACGACTTCTTCAAGCCCCGAAAGCCGACGGCGAGCGCGACGTGGATCACGTGCGCGTCATCCTCGCGCGGAAGGCGTGCGTCGAGGTCGCCAGCGCGAGCACGATCGCGCCGAGCACGACCCCGAAGCCGATCGCGAGCGCCTCGGGGTCCCAGCCGACGATCACGAGCGAGCGGAGACCCTCGATCAGGTACGAGACCGGGTTCACGGTGGCGATCCACTGAAACCAGCTGTTCTCCATCAGGTTGCGCGGCATGTTCATCGACGAGAGGAACAGGCCCACGAAGAAGAGCGGGAAGATGCCCTGGACCGCCTCGGGCGAGCCGCTTCGAAGCGCGAAGGTCATCGCCGTGGCACCGATCGCGACGGCACCGAGCGCGGCGAGCAGGAACAGCACGGGCACTCCCAGCAGCCCGGCCTCGAAGTGCGCACCCATCAACAGCCCCCCGGCGAAGTAGATGCAGTACTGGATCAGGACGAGCGCGACGCCGCCGGCGAGGTTTCCGAGCATGATCGCGATGCCTCGCGCAGGCGTGAGGGCGAGTCGGTTGAGGAAGCCCGTGTCGATGTCGCGGCCGAGCTCGATGCCCGAGTTGAGCGCTGTGAACAGCGCACCGTGCACGAACGGGATCGCGAACATGAAGTCCACGTAGGAGTCGGCGGGGAAGCCTGGGAGTGACGCAGCGCGGTCGAGCCCGCTCGCGACCACGAAGAGAAAGAAGAGGGGGAAGACGAGCGCGAACGCCATCTGCCCCGGTTGTCGGATCGAGCGCAGGAAGGCGCGCCTGCCGAGGAACGCGATCTGTGCGGCTGCTGTCAAGCCCCGACGGGCTCCGGCTGCGCCTCGGCCTGGCCCTCGAGCCGGTGGCCGGTCTTCGCGAGGAAGACGTCGTCGAGCGAGGGCTCGTCGAGCTCGAGGTGCGCGACCTTGAGACTGTCGGCGTCGAGCGCGCGCACGACGTCGGCGAGGTCGTAGCCCGCGTCCAGGCGCACCGCGAGCCGCCCGGGCTCTGCGTCGACCGGCGAGCCGAAGCGGTCGAGCGTCTTGACGATCGCCTCGCGCTCGTCGGGGTCTGCCGGCGCGACCTGCACCGTCGGGCGGCCGATCTCCGCCTTGAGCTCGGTCGGCGTGCCCTCGGCGACGATCCGTCCGTGGTCGATGATCCCGACGCGATCCGCGAGCACGTCCGCCTCCTCGAGGTACTGCGTCGTGAGGAAGACGGTGACGCGGTCCTCGCGCGCGAGCCGCGCCACCTCGACCCAGAGCGCGTTCCGGCTCTGCGGGTCGAGCCCGGTCGTCGGCTCGTCGAGAAAGAGGATCGAGGGCCGGTGCAGGAGTGCGAGGGCGAGGTCGAGTCGGCGCTTCATCCCGCCGGAGTACGTCCGCACCTTGCGGTCGGCAGCGTCGGCCAGTCCGACGCGCTCGAGCAGCTCGTTGCCCCGACTCGCGCGCTCGGCGCGCGAAAGGCCGTGGAGCGACGCCTGCAGGCGAATGTGGTCGCGGCCCGTCAGGAACGGGTCCAGGGCAGCTTCCTGGAGCGCCGCGCCGATCAGCTCGCGCACTTTCGGGCCGTCCTTGACGACGTCGTACCCGCCGACGACCGCACGGCCGCCGGTGGGCGGCATCAGCGTGGTCAGGATGTGAACGGTCGTCGACTTCCCTGCCCCGTTCGGGCCGAGGAAGCCGTAGATCTCCCCGTCGGCGACCTCGAGGTCGATCCCGTCGACGGCTCGAACGGCCTTGAACTCGCGGACGAGCCGCTCGGCGACGATCGCGCTCACCGGCGAACCGTAGCGACGGTCGGTCCATCCGCGGGATCGAGGCATACTCGAGGCGTCAATGGAGCGAACGGCGACCAGACAGCCGACGCGGATCGAGCTCGAGCCGTGGGTACGGTTCCTTCGGGCGCACGCGGCGATCGTGAAGGAGCTCTCCTCGGAGCTCGTCGCGGCGCACGGGCTCACGATCAACGACTACGAGGTCCTCCTGCGGCTCTCCAGGGCCGACGGCAGCCGGATGCGCCGGGTCGACCTCGCGCAGGAGGTGCTGCTCACGCCGTCGGGGATCACGCGGCTGCTCGAAGGGCTCGAGGGGGCTGGGTATGTCGAGCGCGTGGCGTGCAAGGAGGACTTGCGGGTGAGCTACGCGCAGTTGACCGCCGCGGGACGCGCGAAGCTCCGCGCAGCGGGCAAGACGCACGTCACCGGCATCGACCGGCTCTTCCTCGACCGCTTTGACGGCGACGAGCGCGCGGTCCTCAGCGAGCTGCTCGGGCGGCTCACCGAAGACGAGGACGGCGAGGCTTGCGCTCCCGAGTAAACTGACCGCGATGCTCGACCTGGGGACGATGCGGGTCAAGACGGGCCTCGCCGAGATGCTCAAGGGCGGGGTGATCATGGACGTCGTGAACGCCGAGCAGGCGCGCGTCGCCGAAGATGCGGGCGCGGTTGCCGTGATGGCGCTCGAGCGTGTTCCCGCCGACATCCGCGTGCAAGGCGGCGTTGCGCGCATGTCGGACCCGGAGATGATCCGCGCGATCCAGGAGGCGGTGACGATCCCGGTGATGGCGAAGTGCCGCATCGGACACTTCGTCGAGGCGCAGATCCTCGAGGCGCTCGAGGTCGACTACATCGACGAGTCGGAGGTGCTGACTCCCGCCGACCTCGAGCACCACGTCGACAAGTGGAAGTTCACCGTGCCGTTCGTCTGCGGCTGCACGAACCTCGGCGAGGCGCTCCGGCGCATCTCCGAGGGGGCCGCGATGATCCGCACGAAGGGCGAGGCCGGCACTGGCGACATCGTCAACGCGGTCACGCACATGCGCTCGGTCTTCGGTGGGATCCGCCGGCTGCAGTCGCTGCGCGACGAGGAGCTCTACGCCGAGGCGAAGGAGCTCCGCGCGCCGTACGAGCTCGTGAGGTGGGTCGCCGAGAACGGTCGGCTTCCCGTCGTGACGTTCACCGCGGGCGGGATCGCGACGCCGGCCGACGCGGCGCTCTGCATGCAGCTCGGCGCGGACGGCGTGTTCGTCGGCTCGGGCATCTTCAAGTCGGGCAACCCCGAGACACGGGCGAAGGCGATCGTCGAGGCGACGACGCACTTCAACGACCCGAAGGTACTCGCGGACGTCTC
>JBDTVA010000082.1:0-6101 GCA_040007455.1 Actinomycetota bacterium
ACCCGATCACGCCCTGGCGCCTGCTGGGGATCGCGCTCGTCGCGGCGGGCGTCGCCCTCGTCAGGTTCTTCTAGCGCGCCTTCACGAGGCCCGTGGACCACGCGACCGCGCCGATCGCGATCAACGGTGAGACGCGCAGTGCGTCCTTGATCGCAGTCGGGTTCCCCCGCATCCGTCGCGCGACGCCGACGAGGCGGAACGCGGGCAGCAACGGGCCGTAGCGGCGTCGGGCCAGGCCCCGGTACGGGAACTCGACCGTTTCGCAGATCGTGGCGAAGGCGGCTCCGAGCTCGCTCTGATGACGAAGGAAGTCGCGGAACCCCGTTCGGCCCGAGTGTCGGATGCGCGCGGTCGGCGCGAACGCCAGCCGACCCTCGGCGCCGAGGCGAAAGGTCAGGATCGTGTCCTCGCCCGGCCAGATCTCGTTGGGGAACCCCGTGCCGTCGACGATCTCGCGCCGCAGGAGGAGGTTGCACGTCGCTCCGTGGAGCAGCGGGAGCCGCCGCCGCGGCAACCAGTCCGAGAACTCCAGCAGGTAGTCGGCCGTACCGACCATGCTGCCGGGCGCACCGTTCAGAATCGCGCCCGCGACGCCGTCGATCTCGTCGGTGAGCGCCCGCTCGAGCTCGTCCAGCCAGTCCGGGGCCACGACTGCGTCGGCGTCGGTGAACGCGAGCAGCTCGCCGCGCGCCTGACGAGCCGCGAGGTTGCGGGCGCGACCCGGCAGCGTGCGTTCGGCCGGCGTGATCACGCGTGCCCAAGGCCAGCGCGAGGCGAGCTCCTCCTGCGTGACCTCGCCGGAGCTCTCCAAGAGCACGAGCTCGCGGTCCGGGCGGTCCACCTGTGGCCTGAGCGCGTCGAGCGCGGCCGGGAGCGTGTCCCATGCCCGGTACGCCGGGACGATCACGCTGATGCGAACCCCGCTCATTCGCGGCCGTCCCACGGCAACGAACGTCCGAGCAGCTCGCGGAGCCGCGCGTCGTGCGGCGCGTACACCGCTCGAAGCCGCCGCCGGATCTCGGGATCGAGGGCGGGCTTCTCGCTGTTGAAGACAACGCGGTCGATGCGGGTGCGGAGTGGACCCCGCAGCAACGCGTTGCCGGCGCGGCGAAAGCCCGGCACCTCGAGGAGCGCCGCGAAGACTGCGTTCCGTGGCATCAAGAAAGGGAACACAGGCGCAGGGTCCAGCGTCTCCGACGGCGCCGCGTCCAGTCCAAGCCACTCGAAGACCCTGGTCATCGTCCCGCGCACGTCCGAGACGAACTCGTCGAAGAGCAGTACGTTGGTCGCGCCCGCAAACGTGTCGAGGTAGCGCGCAACCTGCTCGTCGTAGAACCCGCGTGCGATGTACGGCGGCGGTATCGCCAAATGGTCGACCCCGTGCGCGGCGAGCTCGTCGTGCACCGCAGCAGCGAAGGTGCGCCCCTCGACACCCACGCCGACGTGCGTCCAGTAGTTCGCATACGCGCGCTCGACGGGATCCCGCAAGCTGATGACGATGCGCGCGTCAGGAACTGCGTCTCGGATCCGCGCCGGGGTCTCGTCGTCCCAGAGGTACGACGGGCTCGCTTCTCCGCGGTAGCGGTGGTCCGCGCCGCCCTCGAAGAGCCTGGCATATGCGACCGGGTCCTTCACGACCGGCTGTCCCGGAAGCCCGCCCCGAGAGAAGTAATGCGGCTCCTTCAGCTCCGACATGTAGACGTCCGGATGCGCGCCGAGGTGTGCCCAGAGAGAGGTCGTGCCCGATTTGGCGGCGCCGACGACGAAGAGGTTGGGTTTCGTCATGTCGGCCGTTGCCGTCGCGCCGGCCTCAGCGCATCAAGCGCGGCGGGCAGCGTGTCCCACGCCTTGTACGCGGGCAGGATCACGGTCGTTCGGACCTCGCTCACGCTCGCCCCTCCCAAGGCAGCGGGCGACCGAGCAGATCTCGGAGCCGCGCATCGTGCGGGGCGTAGACCTTGCGCAACAGGCGCCGCAGTTCGGGATCCATCGGCGGCTTCTCGAAGACGAAGGCGGCGCGGTCGACCCGTGTGCGAAGGGCGCCACGGAGGAGCACGTTCGCGACCCGCCGCACTGCCGTCACGCGGCGAAGCGCTGCGACGGCGGAGTTCCGCGGCATGAAGAACGGGTAAACGGGCGCCGGGTCAAGCATCTCAGCAGGCGTGGCGTCCAGCTCGAGCCACTCGAAGACCCTGGTCATCGTCCCGCGCACGTCCGAGACGAACTCGTCGAAGAGCAGGACCATCGTCGCGTCGCCGAACATCTCGAGGTGGCGCGGGACCTGCTCGTCGTAGAACCCACGGGTGACGTGCGGCGCAGGGGTCGCCGCAAGGTCGACGTCGTCATCGGTCAACTCTCCGTGCACCACCTCGGCGAACGTCCGCTCGTCGAGGCCCACGCGGATGTGCCCCCAGTAGTTCGCATACGCCCGTTCCACGGGGTCGCGGAGGCGGGATCCTTCACGACCATGTCCACCGGCACCGTCGCGCGCGAGAAGAAGTGCGGCTCCTTCGGGTGCGACATGTAGATGTCCGGGTGGGCGTCGAGGTGGGCCCAGAGCGAGGTCGTGCCGGACTTGGCGGCGCCGACCACGAAGAGGTTCGGGCCCACCGCGTCGGACATTGCCGTCGAGCTCACGTTTCCACAGCTTTGAGCCCCACGCCGCTCGTTCTCCCACCGGGAGCCAGAGCGCGCAACATCCCGGCGAGGTCGATCAGCCGCAGCAAGGGGAAAAGCGGCAGCGACGCGACGGCCTGCCACGTCGCCAGCCCGAGGTCACGATGCGCGACGAGGATGCGCCGCCAGTCTAGTAGGACCGCGCGGGCATAGAAGAGCGGCGCGGCGAACACGCCCAGCTTGAGCAGCCGCGCCTCCCGAAGCGCAGGGTCGACCCAGCAGGCGGCGACCGCGTCGAACCCCTGTCGGTAACGCTCCTCGACGAGCGGCTGACGCTCGTGGCGCGTCTTCGCTCCGGGAACCATCCAGACGGGCTTGCCCCGGCGCATCAGCTCTTGAGCATGCGCGTAGCACCGGCAGCGCATCGCGCCCGCCGGCGGCGGTACCTCGAGCAGCGTCTCGCGACGGAAGCCGGCGTTGTTCGATCCGTAGCAGCCGGCGACGCGATCTCGGGGCGGCAGCATGAACCCGAAGTCGAGCACGCTCTCGACGGCTCCGCGCCAGCCGCCGTCGTAGCGCGTGAACCCGGCCGTCGCGTGGTGTCCGGCCTCGAAGGCGGCGAGATGCGCACAAAGCCAACCGGGCTCGGGAATGCAGTCCCCATCGAGAAAGAGGACGACGTCGCTCTCGGCCTGGCGAGCCGCCTCCAGCTTCGCCCCGTCGTAGTCGAGACCCGCCGCAGCGACGATCCGCGCCTTCGGGAACTCGCGCTCGAGCAGCTCCGACACTTCGCCGTCATCGGCAGCGTCGGTGACGAGCAATGCGCCGTTCCCGTGCTCTTCGAGCATCCGCGTCGCCGCCTCGAGCGCGATTCGCAACCGGTCGAGCCCGGACGGCCCCTCGACGTGGTTGTAACTCTCGAGGATGACGGTGACGTCCGGCCTGCTCACGCCGACCGTTCTCGTTCGAGCACATTCTGCGCCAGGCGGTCGAGCGCCTGGACGCTCAGCTCCAGGTGCTCCGGCTTCGTGTCTTCGAGCTTCGTGTGCGAGAGGCCTCGGAGACTCTGCACGAAGAGCATCACGGTCGGGACGCCGGCACGGGCCACTTCGGCGGCGTCGTGCAGCGGGCCGCTCGGCAGACGATGGGACGTGCCGGAAACCTCGCGGATCGACTCGTCGGCGAGCTCGATCAGCTCGGCGTCGAACAGGATCGGCTCGATGCTCCAGATGCGCTCCCACTCGACCTCGAGGTCCTCTTCCTGCGCGAAGCGCTCGGAGGCTTCCTTCGCGAGCCGCAGCAGCTCCGCGAGCGAGTCCGCGTCGAGGTGCCGCTGGTCGAGCAGTTGCTCGGCGGTCTCGACGACGGACGTGACGATCCCGGGCTTCGTCACGACGCCGCCCGAGGTGCAGACGGCGCCGCCGCCGACCTGCGCTGCGATCGGGCGGATCTCGAGCGCGAGCTTCGCTGCGCCGGCGAGCGCGTCGCGGCGCTTGTCCATCGGCGTCGAGCCCGCGTGCGCCGCCTGGCCGCGCCACGTGACCAGATGTCGCTCGACGCCGAACGTGCCGAGGACGACGCCGAGCGGCAGGTCCATCGACTCGAGGACGGGGCCTTGCTCGATGTGCAGCTCCAGATAGGCGACCGCGTTCTCGAGCTGCTTCCGCGCGTCGAGCGCGCGGTCGAGATCGACGCCGTGTGCCCCGATCGCATCGGGCAGGGTGACGCCGTCGGCGTCCTTGCGCTGCCGCAGCTCGTCCTGGTCGCTCATCGAGCCGGCCGCGGCGCTCGAGCCGAAGAGCGAGCGGCCGAAGCGCGCGCCCTCCTCGTCCGCCCAGTTGACGAGGCGGACGGTCAACGGCGGCTCGCCTTCCTCGGCAAGGCGGCGCAGGACCTCCACGCCGGCCATCACGTTCAGGCAGCCGTCGAGCCAGCCGCCGTTCGGGACCGAGTCGATGTGGCCGCCGATCAGGAGCGTCCGCTCGGAGGCGCCGCGCAGCGTGAACCACTGGTTGCCCGCCTCGTCGGTCTCCTCCTCGACGCCGGTCCCCGCCAGCTTGCCGCTCAGCCACTCCTTGGCCTGCGCCCAGGTGTCGGTCCACGCGACCCGCTGGGCGCCGTTCTCGTTCCCGGTCAGCTCGCGGAGCTCTCGAAGCTCCTCGACGGTTCTGCTTGGCGTCAGCGGCACGGCCTGGGAGGATAAACCGGTGCTCCGCAAGGGTGGAATGCTGCTCGCGGTGCTCGCGGTGCTCTGGGGTCTCTGGGAGGGCTTCAAGTGGCTCGGCGAGGCGACCGGGCTCAGGCTCGGCGCGTTCACCGTGACCGACCTGACGATGCCGCACCTCCACGAGATCGTCGGCCAGCTGTTCGAACCGTCGCGGCGGAACGGACCGATGCTGATCGAGGTGCTCTGGGACGCGGCGCTCTTCACCGCGAAAGAGGCGGCGGTCGGCTTCGTGCTCGGGGCGACGATCGGGTTCGCGATCGGCGTCGTGCTGCACCACTCGCGCCTGCTGCAGCGCGGGTTGCTCCCGTACATCGTCGCGTCCCAGACGATCCCGATCCTCGCGATCGCGCCGATGGTCGTCATCTGGACCGGCTCGCGCGGGACGCCGGCGTGGTTCTCGGTCGCGATCATCGCCGCGTACCTGACGTTCTTCCCGGTCACGATCAACACGCTCCGCGGGCTCGACTCCGCCGACCCGCGCGCGCTCGAGCTGATGCGCTCCTACGCGGCGGGTAAGTGGTCCGTGCTCTGGAAGTTGAAGGTGCCGGCGTCGCTGCCCTACCTCTTCGCCGCCTTCAAGATCTCGGCGACCGCGAGCGTCGTCGGTGCGATCGTCGGCGAGCTCCCGTCGTCGATCCAGGACGGGCTCGGCGGCGCGATCCTCAACTTCAACCAGTACTACCTCAGCTCGCCCCCCAGCCTCTGGGCGACGAACCTCGTCGCCGCGATGCTCGGCATCTCGTTCTTCGCGATCGTCGCCATCGCGGAGCGCCTCGTCGTCCGCCGGGCTCCTGAGCACGTGGCGTGAGCGCCGTGGCCGTCTCGCTCCGGAAGGTCGGCAAGACCTTTGCCCGCGGCGAGGTCACCGCTGTGCACGAGATCGACCTGGACGTGCAGCCCGGCGAGTTCATCTCGCTGATCGGCCCGTCGGGCTGCGGCAAGTCGACGCTGCTGCGGATCGTCGGCGACCTGATCCAGCCGAGCTCGGGCGAGGTCGTGGTGAACGGCAAGAGCGCGAACCAGGCGCGCCGCGACGGCGACTACGGCATCGTCTTCCAGGACGCGGTGCTCTACGACTGGCGCACGGTCGCTCGCAACATCGCGCTGCCGCTCGAGATGGCCGGGTGGGACCGATCGAAGCGCGAGGCGCGCGTGAAGGAGATGGTCGAGCTCGTCGAGCTGACCGGCTTCGAGAAGCGGCACCCGTGGGAGCTCTCCGGCGGGATGCAGCAGCGGGTCGCGATCGCGCGCGCGCTCT
>JBDTVA010000083.1:0-6060 GCA_040007455.1 Actinomycetota bacterium
GCGGCGTCGAGCTGACGACCTACGCGACGCCGAACATCATCGGCGAGATCAAGCGCCACTTCCGCGACAAGGGCTGGGCGGTTCGTGTGCCGCGCGGGCTCCAGGAGCTGAACGTGCAGCTGTCGCGCCTCGTCGAGCAGCTGACGGTGCAGCTCAGCCGGTCTCCGACGATCACCGAGCTCGCCAAGGCGTCTGACTCGACGGAGGAAGAGGTGCTCGAGGCGTTGGAGAGCGGCCGCGCGTACTCGTCGCTGTCGCTCTCGTCGGGGGGCGGCGAAGGCGACGACGAGGTCGACCCGCTCGAGTCGATCGGCGAGGAGGAGCACGAGTACGAGGTCTCGGAGGACCGCGCGGTGCTCGAGCCCGGCATGCGCGCGCTCGACGAGCGCGAGCGCAAGATCCTGCACCTGCGCTTCTTCGACGGGCTCACGCAGTCGCAGATCGCGCAGCAGGTCGGGATCTCGCAGATGCACGTCTCGCGCCTGATCCGGCGCGCGCTCGACAAGATCCGCGCCGAGATCGTCGACGAAGAGGAAACGGAACCCCGTCGGGCCGCGAACGGCTAGCCCGTTCGGGCCAGGCCCACTGCCCGACTTCCCCACCCATGGGTGGGGAAGTCTGATTGTCCACCCGCCACCCGCGGTCGAGCGTACCCCCGAAGACGTGCCGGGTCCGTGACGCGCTGTGCCGGGGGCGTGCCGATTTCTCCGCACGCGCGACGCGTTCGGCGGCGCGTCCAGGAGGCCGAACGCCCGGAGGGCGGCCGTACACTAGAGCCGTGAAGACGACGGCAGAGCTGCGCGAGGGCTTTCTCGCGTTCTTCGAGGAGCGCGGACACATGCGCTTCCCGTCCTGGTCGCTCGTCCCGCCGCCCGAGGACCCGTCGACGCTCTTCATCTCCGCCGGGATGCAGCCGCTGAAGCCGTACTTCTCGGGCCAGAAGGAGCCGCCGGCGCCGCGCTTCACGACCGTCCAGAAGGTGCTGCGCGCGGGCGGTAAGGACACCGATCTCGACGAGGTCGGGCTGACCGCGCGCCACGCGTCGATGTTCGAGATGCTCGGGAACTTCTCGTTCGGCGACTACTTCAAGGACGGCGCGATCGACTACGCCTGGGAGTTCGTCACCGAGCACATGCGCCTCGACCCTGAACGCCTCTGGGCGTCGGTCTTCTCGGGCGATCCGGAGCTCGGCCTCGGCGAAGACGACGTCGCGGTCGCCGGCTGGCTTCGCACGGGCATCCCGCGGGAGCGGATCGTCGCGTTTCCCCGCTCCGAGAACTTCTGGGGCCCCGCCGGCGACACGGGGCCCTGCGGTCCCTGCTCGGAGCTCCACTACGACCGCGGCGAGGAGCACGGTTGCGGTCAGGCCGACTGCGGCCCGAATTGCGAGCGCTGCGACCGCTTCATCGAGTTCTGGAACCTCGTCTTCATGGAGTACGACCTCCACGCCGACGGATCGGTGACGCCGCTGCCGAAGCAGAACATCGACACGGGCCTGGGGCTCGAGCGCAGCGCGATGCTGCTCCAGGAAGCGCCCTCGATCTTCGACACGGACGGCTTCCGCCTGATCATGGACTGGATCGAGCGGGAGTCCGGCGTGCCCTACGACGCCTCGCCTGCGGCGACGAAGGCGCACCGGGTGATCACCGACCACGCCCGCGGCATGACGTTCCTGGCCGCGGAGGGGATCACGCCCTCGAACGAGGGCCGCGGCTACGTGCTGCGGCGGCTGATCCGCCGTGCGGTCGTGCAGGCGCGCAGGATCGGCCTCGAAGACGTCTTCCGCATCTCGCGGATCGTCGTCGAGCAGGTCGGCCCTTGGTACCCGGAGGTCGTCGAGCACGCCGACGAGATCGAGCGCGTGCTGCGCGCCGAGGAGGAGCGGTTCCGGGACACGCTCGAGCGAGGCCTGCGCGAGTTCGAGACGCTCGCCGGAACCGACGCGATCTCGGGCGAGGCGGCGTTCACCCTCGCCGCCACGTACGGGTTCCCGCTGGAGCTGACCGTCGAGCTCGCGGAGGAGCGCGGCCAGCCGGTCGACGTCGACGGCTACCGGCGCGCGATGGCCGGGCATCGCGAGATCTCACGCGCGGGCGGTGCGTTCGACATCTCCACGTCGCTCCTCGAGGCTCCGCGAAGCGAGTTCGTCGGCTACGAGCGCACGGATGTCCTCACCGCCATCCTCGCCTACGAGGATCGCGGCGACGGCACCTTCGACGCGAAGCTCGAGCAGTCGCCGTTCTACGCGGAGGGCGGGGGTCAGGTCTCCGACGCGGGCTACCTCGACCACGAGGAGACCGGCGTGCGTGCCGAGCTGATCCGGGCGACCCGGATCGGGGACGATCAGGTTCTGACCTTCAGGGGCGAAGGATTCGGTGAAGGCGCGCGCGTGCGCGCGGTCGTCCCGCGGTCGGTCCGCTATCCGACGATGGCGAACCACACCGGAACGCATCTGCTGCACAAGGCCCTGCACGAGGTGGTCGGCGAGCACGCGAAGCAGGCGGGCTCCGCCGTTCGCCCCGACAAGCTCCGCTTCGACTTCACGCACGGCCAGGCCCTGACGCCCGAGGAGCGCGAGCAGGTCGAGCGGAAGGTCAACGAAAAGGTGTTCGAAAATCTGCCGGTCCGCACCTACGTGACGACGATCGACGAGGCGCGCTCACTCGGCGCGATGATGCTCTTCGGCGAGAAGTACGGCGACGAGGTGCGGGTCGTGGAGATCGAGGACTACTCGCGCGAGCTCTGCGGTGGCACGCACGTCCGCTCGACCGCGGAGGTCGGACCGTTCGCGATCCTGACCGAGGGCTCGGTGGGCTCGGGCGTCCGTCGCATCGAGGCGGTGACCGCGGGCGAAGCCTGGGCGCTGCTCCGCGCGCGTGCGGAGGAGGCGGCCGAGCTCCGCGTCGAGCTCGCCGAGGCGCGCAAGGAGTCGCGCAAGCCGAAGGCCGAGACCGCCGGCGCTGAGGTTCTCGACGAGCGCCGCAGCGAC
The DNA here is from genome assembly GCA_040007455.1 of Actinomycetota bacterium. Lineage (GTDB taxonomy): Bacteria > Actinomycetota > Thermoleophilia > Gaiellales > Gaiellaceae > JACCTU01. Next base: position 2,990 of record JBDTVA010000083.1, read on the forward strand.
GCCGGGGACGTGCACGTGATCGTCGTCGAGGCGCGGGCTGCCTCCACCGAAGACCTCCTCGAGCTCTCCGACAAGCTCAAGCAGCAGCACGCGCCCGCCGCGATCGTGCTCGGCGCGCGGGAGGACGGCACCGCGCAGCTGATCCTCAACTTCGATCGCTCGCTCGAGGCGCGCGGCCTTGACGCCGGCGAGCTCGTGAAGCAGGCGGCTGCGCTGATGGGAGGCGGGGGCGGAGGCCGGCCGACGATGGCCCGCGCCGGAGGAAAGCAGCCCGAGCGGCTCGGCGAGGCGCTCGCCGAGGCCGAGCGACTGATCATCTCCGCACTCAGTTGAAGGTGCTCGCCCTCGACTACGGCGCCGCGCGCACCGGCGTGGCCGTCTCCGACCCGACCGGCACGCTCGCCCGGCCGCTCTGCGTCGTCCAGCGCGCGGCCTCGGAGGCGGGGCTCGCGCGGCTGGCGGAACTCGTCAGAGAGGAGCAGGCGGAGCGTGTCGTCGTCGGGCTCCCGCTGACGTTGCGCGGCGAGCGCGGCGCGCAGGTCGGCGAGACCGAACGGTTCCTCGAAGCGCTTCGCGAGGTGCTCGACGTCCCGGTGGACACGTTCGACGAGCGGTTCACGACGGTCCTCGCCGCGCGCGGGGGCGAGGCACCCGAAGACGCACGTGCGGCCGCGCACCTCCTCTCCTCGTACCTGGCGTGGGCGAGCAGGTAATCCCGCCCGTCCGCGGGCGCCCGCGCCCGAGCCCGAGCCCGAGGCAGCTGCGCACCCGTCGCGCAGTCGCGCTTGCGGCGCTGCTCGGCGCGCTGGCCGTCGTCGCTCTGCTCGGGTCGCTCGCGCTCGGCGCTCTGCGCGAATCGTCACCGCCGCCGGCTCCCGCGGTTGCACCGCCGCCGAAGCCGCTGAAGATCGTCTTCCCGGAGGGCTTCACGATCGAGCAGATGGCCGAGCGGATCGCGGCGGTGAACGCGATCGCGAAGGAACGCCGCAACGTCACCCCGAAGCTGAAGGCGGCGGAGTACACGCGCCTCACGCGCCGCTCGAAGCTCCCCGGTGAGTTCGCCGGCGACGGGAAGTCCCGCCCGCTCGAGGGCTTCCTCTTCCCGGCGACGTACGAGTTCCTCCCCAAGACGACGACGAAGCAGCTCGTGAACAAGCAGGTCGTCGCGTTCCACAAGGCGTGGGACCAGCTCGACCTCGGCTACGCGAAGTCGAAGAACCTGACGCCCTACGACGTGCTGATCATCGCCTCGATGGTCGAGAAGGAGACGCTCGCGCCGGATGAGCGGCCGAAGGTCGCGGCCGTGATCTACAACCGGCTGAAGGCGGGGATGACGCTCGGGATCGACGCGACGCTTCGCTACGGCCTCGACATCCCGCCGACGGAGTCGATCAGGCAGTCGCAGCTCGACTCGAACAACCCGTACAACACGCGGAAGCTGCCGGGGCTGACGCCGACGCCGATCGCGAACCCGGGGCTCGCCTCGATGCAGGCGGCCGCGCACCCGGCCAAGGTCGACTACCTCTTCTTCGTGCGCAAGCCCGACAAGGTGCATCACTTCTTCACCGCGAGCGAGGACGAGTTCAATCAGTACCTCGCAGCGCACGGCTACGGCGGATGATCACGTCGTCGACGAGGCTGGTCGCACTGCTCGGCCACCCCGTCGGCCACTCGCTCTCGCCGCGGATGCAGAACGCCGCGTTCGCCGCGCTCGCGCTCGACTGGGCGTACGTCGCGCTCGACGTTCCGCCTGCGGAGCTCGAGGAGGCGGTGCGCGGGCTCGCCGCGGCGGGGTTTGCGGGCGCCAACGTCACCGCGCCGTACAAGCTCGCGGTCGCGAGGCTCGTCGACGCGGACGCGCCGTCCGTGAACACGCTCGTCTTCCGTGACGGCCGGATCGAGGGCGCGTCGACCGACGCGGCGATCCTCGACGGGCTCGAGGCGGAGCACCCGGTCGTGCTCGGCGACGGGGGCGCGGCGCAGGCGTTCCTCCAGGCGCTCCCGCACGCGCGCGCGTTCGCGCGGCGCGGCCAGTGGCCGCCTGACGTCGGCGACGCGGACCTCGTCGTCAACGCGACGGCCGCGCGCGACGAGGTGCTCGTCGAGCTGCACGCGGGCCAGACGCTCGTCGACCTGCCGTATCCGGCAACTGCGACTGCACGGGCCGCGCTCGCTGCGGGCGCACACGTGCTCGACGGGTACGACGTCCTCGTCGCCCAGGGGGCGGCGTCCTTCGAGCTCTGGACGGGGCTTCCGGCCCCCGTCGAGGTGATGCGCGCGGCGCTCGACTCCTGAGCGCGGCTACGGCCGGTATTGCTGGTCGATCGCGCGGACGGTGTCCACGTCGACCATGATCCAGACGCCTGTCTCCAAGGGCTCGAACAGCTGGAGGCTGCTCGTGGCCTGGACGATCCGGGCCAACTCGGAGACGGTGATCGGCGTCGCGCCCAGCTGCGCGGGGTCGCCGCCCCTCGTCAGGACTGTGACCTTGGCGTCGTCCGGGACGAGGTACGTCAGCAGCCGATGGCCTTCCTCGACGACGTAGTTGTCGTTCGGAACCGGCTCGCCGGGAGCGACCGCCCCGTCCTCGGCGGCGGCGCTGTTCGCCGTCTCTCCCGAGAGGAACCAGGCGGGGTCGAACCGCAGCTCGAAGTGGTCGCCCTTGCGTGTCAGCGACTTGATGTGGCCGAATTCGACCCTCTCGCCCGGCGGCCCGAGCCCGGTCTGCGACGTCGCAGGGGCCGTCACCGTCGTCGTGTCCGTGACCGTCTTCGTGCTCCCGCACGCCGCTGCGACGACCGCGACGACGAGCGCGATGGCCAGGCCGAAGACACTGCGCTGCACGCCCTCGAGTCTACGCCGGGGATCCTCCGAGTCTCTCTCTTTGGCGAATGAGGCTCCAGTACGACAGAGGGCCCGCCGGAGCGGGCCCTCTGTCGCCTTCGATTCGCTTCGCCCTACGGGAGGAGCGAGTTGTACGACGGCGGTGCCGAGTCGATCGGAATCGGCTGGCCGCCCTGGTCGTGCGGGACACCGACGGTGAGGACGCCGGAGCAGTCTCCGCCCTGGCC
>JBDTVA010000084.1:0-6036 GCA_040007455.1 Actinomycetota bacterium
TCGCCTCGATCGGCGGCATCGCCTCGACCTCCGCGTCCTCGCCGATCGCCTCGCGCGTCGCCGCGGCGATCACGACCTCGCCGGGCCGCGCAGCGGCCTGGATCACGTCGAGCGACGGGTAGCCGAGCAGCAGCGCGAGCCCGGCGAGCGGCAGCGCGATCGTAAGAGCCCAGAGGGACGTACGGATACCGCGAATCTACTCCGGGAGGAAGGCCCGGACCGGGCGCGAACTCCGGCGCATGGCCGTCCTCCTGCTGCTCGCGGCGATCGGCGCCGACGCGCTCGGCGCCCAGGGCGCGGCCTTCTACCTGCTCCTCGCCGCGGTCGTGGTGACCGCGCACGCCGCGCTTGAGGCCTACGGACGTCTCGTCGAGCTGCCGGGAACCGCGCCGACGCTCGGCGCCGCGCGGCTGAACGCGGCCCTCGGGGTGCTGGCGCTCTCGCTCGTGCTCGTCGCCGCCGCGGTGCACGCTCACGGCGCGGTGCCGCCGGTCGGGATCTCCGCCGCGGTCGCCTCGCTCGCCCTGCTCAGCCTGCAGGGCGCTGTCAGGCTCGCCGCGCGCTAGAGCGGGAGCGACGCCGCGGCCTTCTCGGCGAGGTCGATCAGCGGCTGGACGAAGACGAACGACGCGAACACGACGCCGAGCGACACCGCGACCGAGATCGACAGCAGCGCGTCGCGCGGGGGCGAACCGCCGACCGGCGCGAGGCGGAGCTCCAGCTCCGTCCGCATGTAGAGCGCGCGGATGATCGCGAGGTAGTAGTAGACGCTGATCGCGGTCGCGACGACTCCGACGATCACGAGCCAGGTCCAGCCGGCATCGACTGCCGCGGAAAACGCGTAGAGCTTCCCCGTGAACATGCCGCCTGGCGGCAGCCCGATGAACGCGAACGCGAAGAGCGCGAGCGCGAAGCCGAGGAAGGGGCGCTCCCAGCCCATGCCGCCGAGGTTGTCGAGCGTCACCGGTTCACCCAGCTCGCGCTCGCGCGCAGCGACGACGGCGAAGGCGCCGAGCGACGCGGCTCCGTACGGGATGAGGTAGTAGAGGAGCGCCTTCGCGCCGAGCTCGTTTCCCGCGGCGATCGGGATCAGCATGAAGCCGGCGTGGGAGACCGACGAGTACGCGAGCAGTCGCTTGACGTTCCTCTGCACGAGCGCGGCGAGGTTGCCGATCGCGAGCGACGCGACCGCGAGCGTCGCGACGGCCGCCGTCCACAGGTCCTCCTGCCCTGGAAACGCCGTGTTGAGCACGCGCAGCGTGACGACGAGCGCCGCGACCTTCGTCGCGGCCGACATGAACGCGGTCACGGGTGTCGGCGAGCCCTGGTACACGTCGGGCGTCCACATGTGGAACGGCGCGGCGGAGGCCTTGAACCCGAGCCCGGTCAGCACCATCGCCAGGCCGACGACCAGCATCCGGTCGTCCTGGAGGCCCTCGCCGACCCGCCCGATTCCCGCGAGATCGAGGTGGCCGGTCGCGCCGAAGACGAGGGCGAACCCGAACAGGAGCACCGCCGAGCCGAAGCTGCCGACGATCAGGTACTTGAGCCCCGACTCGAGTGACGTCTCGAGGTCGATGTCGATCGCGCAGAGCACGTAGAGGCTGATCGAGAACCACTCGAGCCCGAGAAAGAGCGTGACGAGGCTCGACGCCGAGACCATGAACATCATCCCGGCGGCCGCGGTCGCAATCAGCGCGAAGTACTCGCCGACGTGCTCCTGCTTCGGGTTGTCGGAGTACGCGATCCCGACCGTCAGCAAACCGGCGCCCGCGACGATCATCTGCGCGAAGGCGGCGAGTCGGTCGCGCCGCGCGGCGTCGGCCACGATCCCGCGCGCGTCGGGCGTCTTCCAATAGACGTACGCCGCGAGCGCGAGCGCGACGACGAACCCGGCCGCGACGAAGAACGCGGCGACGGCGCGGCGCCAGCTCTGCGGCAGCAGCACGGAGAGGAGCAACGCGAACGCGGCCGCGGCGAGCGGCGCGAGGGTCGGCGAAAGCGCGAGCCAGTCGATCGACGGGGTCGGGATCACCTGAACTGCGCCTCCACCGCCCGTGCTGCGTCGTCGCCGGGGAACGCTCGCTCACTGACTGCCGCCGGCCACGCGGAGAGCGCGAGCACACAAGCGAGGAGCGGAACCAGGATCCCGAGCTCCGCCGGGCGGAGGTCGAGCGCGGCGTCGTTCACTGCCGACCCGGGCGACTGGTGCAGCACGGCAGAGATCAGCCGCAGCATGTACATCGCCGCGAGCACGATCGCCACGGCACCGACGACGGCCCAGCCCCAGCCCGTGTCGAAGACGCCGAGCAGGATCAGGAACTCGCCGGCGAACGCGGCCGAACCCGGCACCGCGAGCGCGATCACGCCCGTCGCCATCAGCATCGTCGCGAGGGCGGGCCGGCCGCGAGCCATCCCGCCGAGCAGCGCGAACTCTCCGGTGGACGTGCGTCGCTCGATTCCCGCGGCGAGCAGGAAGAGCGTCGTCGAGACGAGGCCGTGCACGACCATCTGCAGGACGGCCCCGTCGAAGCCCTGGTCGTTGAGCGCGAACAGGCCGAACGTGATCAGCCCCAGCTGCGCGAGCGACGAGTAGGCGATCACCCCGCGGACGTCCGGCGCGCGGAACGCGAGCAGCGAGCCGTACACGAGCCCGGCGCCGGCGAGCACGAGCAGCGGCACCTGGAAGTCCTGAGCCGGCTCGGGGAACTTCGCGATCGCGATCCGCAGCAGCCCGTACGCCCCGACCTTCGAGATCACGCCCGAGAGCAGCGCGGCGACCTCGGGTGGGGACTCGCGGTAGGCGAGCGGAAGCCAGCCGTGGAACGGGAAGATCGGCGCCTTGACGAGGAACGCGGCGAGGAAGCCGAGGAAGATCCAGGCGCTGTCGCTCGTCCCCGAGTCGATCAGGTCGAACGTGCCCTCGTGCAGCCCGAAGACGACGATCGCGGCCAACATCAGGAGCGAGCCGGCCATCGTGTAGATCACAAACGTGAGCGTCGCCCGCGTGCGCCCGGCGCCGCCCCAGACGCCGATCAGGACGTAGAGCGGGATCAGCATCGCCTCGAAGAACGCGTAGAAGAGAACGAGGTCCTGCGCCACGAACACGCCGGCGACCGCGCCGACGAGGAAGAGCATCAGCCCGAAGTACGCGCGCGGCCTGTCGCGGCCGGCCCACCACGCGTAGGCGATCGCGGCGGCGCTCGCGACGACCGTGAGGCCGACGAGCCAGAACGAGAAGCCGTAGAGGCCGACGTGGTACGAGACCCCAAGGTCGCTGAACCACGCGTGCCGCTGCTCGCCCTGGATTCCGCCGTCGAAGTCGAAGTCGAAGAGCGCGACGATCCAGAGGCCGACCTCGACGAGCGCGATCAGCGTCGCGATCGAACCGGGCCAGAGGCGGGGCCAGGGCAGCAGCCAGAGCAGGAGCGCACCGGCGATCGGCAGGAAGACGAGCGTCGTCGTCAGCCAGCCGCTCATCGAAGCGCCACGAAGAGGACGGCGAGGACGGCGAGCCCGGCGGTCAGCGCGAGCGCGTAGCTCCGCAGGTAGCCGGTCTGGATGATCGTCGCGGCTCGTCCGGCCTCGCGGACGGACGCTGCAGCCGCGTCGATCGAGCCCTCGACGAGCGGCTCCTCAACGCCGCGGCGGAGCGCGTTCGCGATGGCGACGGCAGGGCGGTAGAAGACGGCGTCGTAGAGCTCGTCGAAGTAGAGCTTGTGCTCGAGCAGCCGCCTCGCCGTCGGAAAGCTCGGGACCGCGACGCTCCGTTCCCCGTAGAAGAGCCAGGCGAGATAGATCCCGCCCAGACCGAGCGCCATCGCGACCACCGAGGTGGCCCAGTCCTGCAGAACGCTCGGCTCGACGAGCGGCTCGGCGACGGGAGCCAGCCAGTCCGAGAACGGGTGCCAGATCCCGGCCACCTGGAGCCACCCGCCTACGACGGAGAGCACCGCGAGCGCCACGACCGCGGCGTGCATCGAGAACGGCGCCTCCCCGTGGCTCGTGTCGTGCAGGTGCTCACGCGCGTACGCCGACTGGTCGCCGCGCCAGACGAGGAAGATCATCCGGAACGTGTAGAGCCCGGTCAGGAATACGCCGAGCAGGCCGGCGACGAAGAGCACGATCCCGTAACCACCGCTCGCGAGAGCGGACGCAAGGATCGCGTCCTTCGACCAGAAGCCCGAGAAGGGGAAGATGCCCGCGAGCGCGAGCGAGCCGATCAGCATGTACCGGTAGGTGCGCGGCAGCGCATCGCGCAGGCCACCCATCTTGCGCATGTCCTGTTCGCCCGCGAGCGCGTGGATCACGATGCCGGCGCCGAGGAAAAGCAGCGCCTTGAAAAAGGCGTGCGTCATCAGGTGGAACATCGCGCTGCCGTACGCAGCGATCCCAGCCGCCAGGAACATGTAGCCGATCTGCGACATCGTCGAGTACGCGATCACCCGCTTGATGTCGGTCTGCACGAGCGCGATCAACCCCGCGACGAGCAACGTGACCGCGCCGATCCCCGCCGCGAGTTGCTGGACGAACTCGGCCGCTTCGTAGATCGGGTGCAACCGGACGAGCAGGTAGACGCCCGCCGTGACCATCGTCGCGGCGTGGATGAGCGCGCTGACGGGCGTCGGGCCCTCCATCGCATCGGGCAACCAGGTCTGCAGGGGGAGCTGCGCAGACTTCGCGACCGCGCCGCCCAGCAGGCCGAGCGCGGCGAGCGTGACGACCGTGCTCGAAAGCCCGTCGACGCGCTCGAACACGCCGGCGAAGTCGACGACGCCGGTCTGCCAGAAGAGCAGGAAGATCGCGAGCGCCATCGTCGCGTCGCCGACCGCGTTCATCACGAACGCCTTCTTCGCCGCCGCGATCGCGGCGGGTCGGTCGTGATGGAATCCGATCAGCAGATACGAAGCCAGGCCGACGAGGCCCCAGCCGGCGAGCAGGAGCACGAGGTTCGCGCTCTCGACGAGGAGCAGCATCGAGAAGACGAAGAACGCCATGTACGCGAAGAAGCGGCGCTCCTCGTCCTCGCCGTCCATGTAGCCGATCGAGTACGCGACGATCAGCGAGCCGACCCCGGAGACGACCAGCATCATCAGCATGCTGAGCGGGTCGACGAGGAGGCTCAGCCCCGCCTCGAAGTCGCCGGCCCGCAGCCATGTCCAGGCAGTTGTCACATGCGACCGCTCCTCGCCGTCCTCGCCGAGCATCGCGATGAACCCGGCGACCGCGGCAACGAACGACACCGACGTCGAGAGTGTGGCCAGGTAGCCCGCGCCGCGCCGCGAGAGCCGGTTGCCGGCGAGCGTGATCAGCAGTGCGCCGGCGAGCGGCGCGAGCAGGCAGATCCAGGCGGCGGTGGCGATCGTCATCCGCGCAGGGTCGTCATCCGGTCGACGTCGAGCGGAAGCTTGCGGCGCGACATGGCGACGATCAGGCCGAGCCCGACGACGACCTCGGCGGCGGCGACCGCCATCACGGCGAGCGCGAACACCTGACCGTCGGCGGTCCCCTGCTGGCGCGCGAAGGCGATGAGCGCGAGGTTCGAGCCGTTGAGCATGATCTCGAGCGCGAGCAGGATGATCAGCGGGCTGCGGCGGATCAGCACGCCGAGCGCTCCGATCGTGAACAGGAGCGCCGAGACGACGAGGTACCAGGTGAGGTCAGGGCCGTCTACCGCTCGGCCCTCGCTTCGAGCTTGCGCGAGTGCGCGCCGAGGATGACCCCTCCGACCGCCGCGATCAGAAGCACGATCGACGTGATCTCGAACGCGAGCAGGTGGTGCGTCAGGAAGAGCTCGCCGATCTGGTGCGGGCCCCCGAAGAACGTGTCGACCGGCGGCTCGTTCGAGAGGCGCCCGCCCGCCGTCAGGCCGACGGCGACGACAATCTCGACCAGGATGGCCCCCGCTGCGCTGACGGCGGCGACCTGCTGCCACGTCGGCCCGCCCGCCCACGGCGCATCGGCGCGGCCGCCGAGGTACGCGATCACGAACAGGAACATCACCATCACCGCGCCCGCGTAGACGAGCACCTGCGC
>JBDTVA010000085.1:0-6017 GCA_040007455.1 Actinomycetota bacterium
GGCACGATCTCGAAGACGCCGTCCATGTTCGCCGGGTGGATGCCGTGGAAGTGGATCGTGTGCGGGTGCGCTCCCTCGTTGCGAAAGTGGACGCGCAGGAGATCGTCCTCCGTCGCGCGGATCACGGGTCCGGGCGCCGTGCCGTTGTACGTCCACGCCTGGTAGCGCACTCCCTTCGCGACCTCGATCTCGACGTCGCGCGCGACGAGTTCGTAATCGCGGACGCGGCCGGGCTGGTGCGGCAACGCGGGCGGAGGGACCAGCAGCGCGTCGATCGCCGGATTCCGGTCGATCGAGGGGGCCTCGTTCCCGATCATCGCGGCGTGGCCCTCGGGGGCGTGCACGTGGTCGCGACCCTCGTGGGTCGCGGAGTGCTCGGTCTCGGCGAACGCGACCCGGGCCAGCGGGCCGGCAGCGAGAAGCGGCACGGCGGCCCCGAGAAGCCTCTTTCGGTTGAATTTTGCCACGCCTAAACTGTATATTAGAGAAACCTTGAGCGAGACCGCAAGCCTCTCCTCCTCCGTCCAGGACTACGTGAAGGAGCTCTACAAGCTCCAGGCCGGTGGCCGTGCCTCGACGTCCGCGCTCGCAGGGCGGATGCGCGTGGCGCCCGCCTCGGCGACCGCGATGCTGAAGAAGCTCGCCCAGCTCGGCCTGGCCGAGCACGAGCCGTACCACGGAGCGCGCCTGACCAGAAGGGGCGAGCTCGTCGCGATCGAGATGATCCGCCACCACCGGCTGCTCGAGCAGTACCTCTCGACGCAGCTGGGCCTGCCGCTGGAGGCCGTGCACGCCGAAGCAGATCGGCTCGAGCACGCGCTCTCGGAGGAGCTCGAGGCGCGCATCGACGCCTCGCTCGGCTTCCCGACGCACGACCCGCACGGTGACCCGATCCCGAGCGCGACGCTCGAGCTCGACCCCGCGCCGGGCCGCTCCCTCGCCGACGTGAAGGCGGGTGCGTCCGCGACGGTGAGCAGGGTTCCCGACACCGACCGCGAGCTGCTCCGCTATCTCGGGGAGCTCGGTCTCGTCCCGGGGTCGCGCGTCGCCGTCACGAAACAGGAGCCGTTCGAGGGCCCCGTGGTGGTCCGGTCAGCAGGAGCCGACCATGCGATCTCCCGCGAGCTTGCGGCCCGAATCGGCGTCGAGTAACCGGCCGCGTCGCCTCGCGACGCCGCACGACGTCCTCCCGGGCGAGGCGCGGGTGCTCGAGGCCGCCGAGCGTGCGCTCGCGGGCCACCGGCACGGCCTGCGGGGGCTCTGGCCGTTCCTCGGCCCCGCGTTCATTGCATCCGTCGCGTACGTCGACCCCGGCAACTTCGCGACGAACTTCGCGGCCGGCGCGAAGTACGGCTACCTGCTCCTCTGGGTGATCCTCGCGTCGAACCTGATGGCGATGCTCGTCCAGACGCTCTCGGCGAAGCTGGGCATTGCGACCGGGATGAACCTGGCAGAGGTCTGCCGCGAGCGGTTCCCGCGTGGGGCGTCGTGGCTGCTCTGGATCCAGGCAGAGGCGATCGCGATGGCGACCGACCTGGCGGAGTTCATCGGCGCAGCGCTCGGCCTGCACCTCCTCCTGGGGATCGCACTCTTTCCCGCAGCGTTGATCACGGGCGTGTTCGCGTTCGTGATCCTGTCGCTGCAGACGCGGGGCTTCCGGCCGCTCGAGGCCGCGGTCGCCGGGCTGGTCGGGGTGATCCTCGCCGGCTTCGCCTTCCAGGTCGTCCTCGCGCAGCCGGCGGTGGCCGGGATCGCGAAGGGGCTCCTCACCCCCCAGTTCGCCGATTCCGACAGCGTGCTGCTAGCGGTCGGGATCCTCGGGGCGACCGTCATGCCGCACGTGATCTGGCTCCACTCGGCGCTGACGCAGCACCGCATCGTCGGCGCGGACGAGGAGGCCAAGCGCCGGATCTACCGCTTCGAGCGGGTCGACGTCGTGATCGCGATGACGATCGCGGGTCTGATCAACATGAGCATGCTGATCACTGCTGCGGCCGTGTTCAACGAGCGCGGGCTGACCGGCATCGCCGACCTCGACGAAGTGTTCGAGGGCCTGGGCGCCGCGTTCAGCTCGCATGCCGACATCGCGTTCGGGGTCGCGTTGCTCGCCTCCGGCCTCTCGTCGTCCTCGATAGGGACCCTCGCCGGCCAGGTCGTGATGCAAGGGTTCATCCGGAGGCAGATCCCGCTGTTCCTCCGGCGCGGGATCACGATGGTGCCCGCGCTCATCGTGATCGCGGTCGGGGTCAACGCCTCATCTGCGCTCGTCGTCAGCCAGGTCGTCCTCTCGTTCGGGATCCCGTTCGCGCTCATCCCGCTCGTGCTCTTCTCGCGGGACCGCGAGCTGATGGGCGGGCTCGTCAACGCACGGCTGACGACGATCGCCGCGACGGTCGTCGCGGGACTTATCATCTCGCTGAACATCGTGCTCCTCTACCTGACGTTCGTCGGCTGAACCGCGAAGATCAGGGTCTCGTGAGCGGGCTGGCAGTCCTCGGCAACGTGTCGGTCGACGTCATCGACGGCGGCAGGCCGCAGGTCGGCGGTGGGCCGTACCACTGCGGCCAGGGGCTACGCCTGCTCGAACGGCGCGCGCACGTCGTCGCGAAGTGCGCGCCGGAGGATCGCGCGCTCGTCGTTCCGCCGCTCGCCTCGCTCGGCCTGCAGCTCACGATGGTGGACGCGGAGCGAACCGCCGCCTTCGCACTGAGCTACGAAGGCGAGGTGAGGTCGACCGAGCTCCGGGCCGTCGGCGACCCGTGGAGCCCAGAAGAGCTCGCCGCGATCGGCGACGCACAGTGGGTGCACGTCGCCCCGCTCGTCCAGACGGACTTCCCCGCCGAGACGATGGAGGCGCTCGCGGTCGGCCGCAAGGTCTCGTACGACGGCCAAGGGCTCGTGCGCTGCGCCGAGGTCGGGCCCGTTCGCTTCGACGACCAGTTCGACCGGGACATCCTCCGCAACGTCACGTTCCTCAAGCTCGCCGAGGAAGAGGCGAGCGTGATCCTGCGCGACGTGAACGAGCGCTCGATCAAGCGGCTCGGCGTCCCGGAGGTCGTCGTCACCTACGGCTCCCGGGGCTCGGTCGTCTACGCGGGCGGCGACACGACGCCTGTCCCGTGCCACCCGATCCAGGGCGTCGACCTGACCGGCTGCGGCGACGTGTTCGGCGTCGGCTACCTCGCGGCCCGGAGCGACGGGCTCGGGCCGGTCGCGGCCGCCCGGCGCGCGACCGCGCTCGTCGCGCTGCTGCTGACGAACCGGAAGCGCCGCCGTTAGAGACGGAACTCGCCGCGCGCGACGACGACGGCCGAGCCGCCGACCTCGACGCGCTCGATCGCGTCAGCCGAGCCGTCCGCGCGCGCGTAGAGGGTCGACGGCCGGCGGATCTCCGCTCCCTGGGAGATGCGGATCTCCTCGCCCCAGCCGATCCGGCCGTGGCGCGCGAGATGGAGGGCGAGCGGCCCTGCGGCCGACCCGGTGGCGGGATCCTCGGGCACGCCTTTGCCGGGCACGAACACGCGCGCCTTCCAGCGGTCACCGGCGCCCGCGAAGCAGCTCACCCCGCCGATTCCCGCAGCCCGCGTGAGCGCCCGCTGGTCGGGGTCGAGCGCCGCGACCTCTTCCTCGCTGCGGAGCGCGACGTAGACGAAGCGCATGCCGTTGTCGTAGAGCTCGACCGGAAGCTCCGAACGCTCCGCGCCGAGCGCCTCGAGCAGCAGGCCCGCGTCGTCGAACGGCTCGATCGTCGGGATCGGCTGGTGCATCCGGCCGAAGACGATCTTCGGCCCCTCGCGCTCGAGCCAGACCGGGACGATCCCCGACCTCGTCTCGATCGCGATCACCTCGAGCTGCATCGGCTGCGCGAGCACGAACGCCGTCCCGAGCGTCGGATGCCCGGCGAACGGGATCTCCGACGCCGGCGTGAAGATCCGGATCCGCACGTGCGCCTCGCCGTCGGTCGGGTAGACGAAGACGGTCTCGCTGAACGCCATTTCGCGGGCGAGGGGCTGGAGAAGCTCCTCGGGAACGTCACGGGCGTCCGTGAAGACGGCAAGTTGATTGCCCTGGAGCGGCGCATCCGTGAAGACGTCTACGACGACATAGCGGTAGGTGCCCGGCATCGCCGCTCGACTCTAGTGCGCAGGGGTTCGCCAGGTACACTCCGGAACGCGCGATGAGGCTCGCGCCTAACCGCCCCAGCCGGGGCTGATGGCCTCTACCGAACGTCAACGTTGACGCGAAGTGGAGGTAGACGTGGAGCCTGTTCAACTCGCAGCAGTTTTCGCCGCAGTCGTTCTCGTCGCGAGCTTGATCTCGGTCGAGCTCGGGATCACAGCTGCTCTGGTCGAGCTCACGCTCGGCATCGTCGTCGGAAACGCCTTCGACCTCCACTCTCAAGAGTGGCTCGACTTCATCGCCACGTTCGCATCGATCGTCCTGACGTTCCTTGCGGGCATGGAGGTCGACCCTGCCTACATGCGGCGACGGCTCCAGGCCTCCGTCGGCATCGGCGTAGCCTCGTTTGTCGGGCCCTTCCTGGTTGCATCTGCGGTCGCGTACTTCGTGCTCGACTGGTCAGAGCGTGCATCGTTGATCACAGGGACGGCCCTCTCGACGACGTCGCTCGCGGTCGTCTACGCAGTCCTCGTCGAACGTGGACTCACTGATACGGCGATCGGCAAGCTGCTCATGAGCGCCACGTTCGTGACCGATCTCTGCACTGCGCTCGCGCTCTCCGTGATCTTCATCAAACCGAACATCTGGTTCCCGATCTTTCTCATCGTGTCGGTGGCGCTCGTCCTGGTGCTCCCTCGGCTCGCGCCGTGGTTCTTCGGCCGGTACGGCGACCGCGTCATCGAACCCGAGATCAAGCTCGTCTTCGCATGCCTGCTCGTGCTCATGGTCTTGGCGAACGCCTCGAACGGCCATGCGGTGCTACCTGCGTTCGTGCTCGGGCTCGTCATGAGCCGGCACTATCTGGAGCATCGCGAAGAGCAGAAGCGGCTTCGCGTCGTCGCGTTTGCGTTTCTCACACCCTTCTTCTTCATCAAGGGCGGACTGAACGTCTCGCTTGGCGCCGTCGGTGCGAACCTTGGCCTGCTCGCGGTCCTGCTGGCAGCGAAGATGGCTCCGAAGATCGGGTTCGTCTACCCACTCGCGCGACGGGCCGCGCCGCGACATGCAACGTTCACGACGCTGCTCATGAGCACGGGACTCACCTTCGGGACGATCTCATCGCTCTACGGGCTGAACGCGGGGATCATCGACAGGACGCAGTTCTCGCTGCTCGTCACCGTCGTCGTGCTGTCGGCGATCGTCCCAACCGCCATTGCGGAGAGGAAGTTCCTTCCCGACGCTGACAAAGAGCGTCGCCTCGACCGTCGACGTGCGTACGCCCAGTCGGAGGAGTACGTGTAGACGGCGCCGCCGAGCGCGACGGCCGAGCCGCCGACGTCAACGCGGTCGATGCTCCTCGGCTGCGCACGAAGCGGAGCCGAGGAGCACCGACGCGCTAGACGGAGCCGGCGCGAAGTTCGAGCAGCGCGAGGATCATGCCGTGCATGTGCGACCTGCACGGCACGCAGTGCCAGTGGAGCACCCCGTGCTTCGGGGTGAACCGCACCGTGATGCTCGTCGGGCCCATGATCGCGGGCATGACGGCGGCATTCGCTCCGAGCTCGTCGATGGTGAACGTGTGCAGCTGGGCTGTGTGGTTGACGATCGTGATCTCAACGGGCACGCGGGGTCGGACCGCGAAGTTCGACGGAACTGCTGTCCCGTGGCCGGTGCCGTAGACGTCGATCAGCAGCCTCTGAGTCTTCGGCGCCGCGGTTCCTGCGTCGGGTGCGAGCATGACCGCGCCCACGAGCACCAACGTCCCGGCGAGCACGGCGGCCGCGAGGAAAGCCAGCGTCTTCATAGCTCTCACCTCCTTCGCATGTAACATGCGTCACGAAGTTCGGAGGCGCATCCGCGCGGCCACCCATCTTCGCTCAGCGAAAGCCCTGATCTAG
>JBDTVA010000086.1:0-5991 GCA_040007455.1 Actinomycetota bacterium
GTCCACGGGAGCGAGCGCGACCGCGAGCGCGCCCGCGCCGGTCGCGACCGCGAGCGCGCCCGCGAGCGCGGCGCGACCGCGCGGGCGGAGGAGCAGCCACGCGGACCCCGCACCGAGGTAAGCGACCGTGAGGACGCCGCCAGAGAGGTAGTACGCCCGGAAGAGCGTGGGGCTCCAGCCGCTCCTCTGGGCGACGGCCTCGGCGGCGGTGGCCGCGGCGAAGAGCAGGAAGCCGACCCCCCACAGCGCCTTCTGTCCCGCAGGGCGCCGCCTGAACGACGACGCGAGGAGCAGGGCGAAGGCGAGCGCGGCGATCGTCGCCGCCACGGGAAGAAGTGTGTGCATGACCGCCGGGGCGCGGCCGTCGCCTGCGGCGTTGATGGGCGTCACCGCCGCTGTCGGCGGAACGACGGTCAGGTAGGCGTAGTCGCGCCCGCCGAACATGCCCGCGCGGGTGGCGAGGAACACATAGTGCGCGGGCTGCAGCGGGACGACCGGCGCGAGCGTGACCGTGGTGGCGGTCGAGCGCCGCGCGACGAGCGGGACTCGGCGACCGCCCGCAAGATCGAAGAGCTGATAGGCATCCGGATCGTCCACCGCCGCAGCGCGCGCGGCGAACGAGCCAACGTCGGAGGCGTGCACCCGAAGCGCGTCGGGCGGAGACGTGCCCTGGGGGTCACGCCACGAGAAGAGCTTTACGGTCCCGGCGGGCGTGACGAGGAACTGCCCCGTCACCTGGCGCGACGGCCCGGGCTCGTAGGAGTAGCGCACCGAGCTGGGCGCGCTGCCCGCCACGGCCGCCACGAACGGAAGCGAAACGAGTACGAGTGCGATCAGGCCGCCGGCGAGGCCGACGCGCGTGCGGTAGCCGCCGCCGGTCCTGCGCCGTGGCCGCGGCGGCAGAAGCCGCATGCGGCGGCGCCGGTGGACGCGATAGAGCGCGGCGGTCGAGAGGAGCGCGCTGGCGGGCAGCCAGATGAACTCGGCCTCCCAGCCCACGCCCCGCAGCGGCCCGCTGCCGTAGGGCGTGAAGGCGGCCGGCACGACGGCCCACGCGAGTGCAGGGCCGACCAGCAGCAGGACCGAGCCGGCGAGCGGGAAGCCGGCGAAGAGCCAACCGAGGCCCGGAAAGCCGAGCAGCCCCATCGGCATTTCGTAGCCTGCTACCGCCGCGGGCGAGCGGAGGCGAACGCGGTTGGGGATGCGGCCGGAGAAGGCGCGCGGCGCGGCCGCGAGCGCCCGGCGCCCCGCCGCGCGATCCGCCGACGTCAGCGACCAGGCGCAGCGCGCGTAGGCCCCAAAGCCGACGAGAACCGCGAGCGCGGCGGGCCCGAGCACGAGCGCCGGCCACGGCTCGAGCGAGGCGACGACGGCTCCGTACGTGCGCCCGCCGGCCACCTCGTGCGCCTCGATCGCCGAAAACACGAGCCCGCCCGCGTAGTACGCGGCGACACCTCCGACCACTCCCCGGAGCGCGAGCCGGGTCGCGCGCGGCCGCCCCTCCGCCCCGAGCAGTCCGAGCGCGAGACCGAGGAGCAGGACCATCAGGCCCCCGAGCATGTTCAGCTGAGCGTGCAGGTTCACGATCACCTCGCCTGCCTCCGCGCCCTCGTCGAGGAGCTCGCTCACGGCGGGAAACGCCTGGACCGGACCCTGCAGCGTGCCGACCGCGAGCGCCGCGCAACCGGCCAACACGAACGACCGAACCGGCCGTCGCGCGCCCCGGTAGCTCCGCACCACCGTCGCCAACAGGAGCCAGAAGCCCGCCAGCATCGCGATCCCGCTGCCCATGATCAGGAACGGGTGGAGCGGTGTCGCCCGCTCCGCCTGCTCCGGGGTCAGACCCCCGTCGACGACAAGAGCGCCCTCGTGGAAGCCCAGATAGAGACAGGCGCCGTAGAAAGCGAGCGACCCGCCGAGCAGCAGGAAGTAGCAGCCGGTCGCAGCACGTCGTGTCGGCGCACTGCCCCCGAACGAGGGCGCGAGCTGGAAGAGAGCGCCTGCGACGAGCATCGCCAGGCCGGTGACGAGGTTGACGTGCGCGTGGCTGATCGGATCGATCCACTCGCCCGCGTGGCCGGCGCGGTAGAGCCAGTCCGCATTCGCAGGCTGCACCTGCACGACGCCCTGCACGGTGCCGACGGTGAGGCCGGCCGCACCCGTCGCCAGGAACTTCCCGAGGTGAGCGTGCGGCCGGGGGATGCGAACGAGGCGCGCCTGGAAGATCGTGAGGGCGACGTTGGCGGCGAAGCACCAATAGCCGAGGCCCATGATCCCCGCGCCCACCCCGATCGGCACGTCGTACCAGTCGCCCATCCCCGCCTTCGCGAGCCGGTACTCCTGGCCTTGCTCGACCAGGCGCCCGATCGCGATCCCGTTGCCGACGAGCGCGACGTAGAAGACGAGCAGGCCGCCGGCGGTGAACCAGAACGCGCATTGCGCGAGCCCCTCGCTGGCGAGCGGCCGCCCGACCATCCGTGGCAGGCAGTACCAGCAGAGTCCCGTCGCGAGCAGCGTGCCGCCGCCGACGATCATCACGTGGGTGTTGGAGAGGTCGCCGACAAGATGTCCCGCGTAGCCGGCGCGAGCGAGCCACTCGGCGGCCCACGGTAGGTTCTTCGCGACCATGTGCAGCGACCCGAGCACGAGGAAGAAGCCGGCTCCGACGAAGTACTTCGCAAGCCGCCGGTCGTGCGCGTAGAGCTCGTCGTCCGGGTACGGCCGGGTGCGGAAGGGTGGCGTCTTGCCGGGAAGGAAGCGGAAGATCGCGGCAATCACGACGGCGAAGAACGCGACGTACGTCAGAAACTGGAGCGACGAGAGGTGCTTGAGGTACAACGGCCCGGTCTACCGGAGGCCGGGCTCGAGGAAGTAGACCGTCAGCGTCCAGGCGAGGTAGATGACGATGAGGAGCGCGAGGATCAACCAGGTGAGCGTGTGCGCGCGCTTCGAGTGCCGCACGTCCTCGCCGACGTCGCGGTAGCCGAAGAGCGGGCGGGCCGGCCTCCGCAGCCGCGCCATCAGAAGACCTTCTCCATCGTGAGCGAGCGCTCCGGGTCGAGGCCGACGGTGTCCGCGAGCATGCGCTCGAACGTGTACCCGCGCTCCAGGAACGCCTCGAGCTGCACCGCCGTGTCCCAGATCGTGTAGCCCTGGATGAGCACGGCGCCTTCCGATTCGGTACGCACGAACACCTCGAGCCGCTGGCAGCCGGGGTACTCCTGGACGTGCCCCTTGAGCGCCTGGAGCGACGCGTACACCTCCGGCCACGACGCAGCGGGGACGACCGCCTCGGTCAGCGTGGCGTACGAGACGTACGGCGCCGCGGACGCCATCAGAACTTCTGCCCCCAGACGATGTGGCCCGCGATCAGGACGGCGGCGAACACGGTGAGGATCACGGACAGAACCAGGAAGAAAAGCGTCGCCGGCCGTGCGAGCTCGGTCGTATACCCGCCGAAGCTGTCCACCGGGTAGAGCCCCGCGCGCTGGCGCGTCGTCCGGTACTGCCAGACCCACAGGAGCAGAACGAGAGACACGACGGCGACGAAGCCCCAGAGCCAGGCGAGCGAGACCCAGTCGACGGTCCACGTCTCGACGCGGTGATCCGTCTGGTGGTGAGCCTGGAGGTAGTCGTAATAGCGCCGGGCTGCGTCCGGCGTGTCACCGCTTGGCATCGCCATCGGCCCACTCCTCCTCTTCGAACGCCCAGTCGGGCGTGTAGTAGTCATGCTCCTCGACGAGCAACGGGATGCTCCCGTGGCGCTCGAGCTCGTAGAAGTGGCCTGCTTTCCAGGCAGCGAGGAAGGCGACGAGTGCGAGCCCGGAGAAGATGAAGAAGGTGTCCATCATCCAGTCCGTCATCACCCAGCGCGACTGGTCGTTCTCCGGCGGATCGTGCGCGAGCGCGGGCGCCGCCAGCAGGAGGGCTGTGAGCCCGGCGAGCGGGAGCGCAAGCGCGAGCCGTTTCATTGCTGGCCCGGCACGGTCGGCGGAATGTCCTTCTGCGAGGCCGGCGGCAACGTATCGCCACGCGCTCGCGCTTCGGCCCAGGCGCGGTTCAGGAGCTCCCCGTAGATCGTGCGGATAGCCGCGGCGGCATCGCGCAACGAGAGCGGCGTTTCGAGCCCGTCCACGATGATGCTGTCGCCGGGGGCGAGCCCCGAGAACACGCGCATCGCCTCCTGCATGAATGGGTCGGAGACCTCCTCCTTCGAGAACGACACGTTCTCCTCGAGGCGCTGACTGCCGTCGATCCAGGCGAGCAACTCCTTCGAGGGCTGCCAGACGATGTAGTCCTTCGGTTTGGGCGTCACGTTCGGCTTCAGCGTCCCGTTCGGGATCGTCTTCAGAAACAGGACGACGCGCCAGATGTCGTTCACGGACAGGCGGTCGCCGAAGTTCTCCATCGCGGTGCCCGGCCAGCCGTGCAGGATGCGGTAGTAGAAGTCACCCGGGCTGGTGTCGGCGCCACAACACTGGTCGTCTGCGTCGTCGAAGGGAAGCGGCGGCGGCGAAAGAAAGCGCGCAGCCGGGCCCTTGCCGTTGCCGAGCGTGCCGTGGCAGCCGGCGCACCGGTCAAGGTAGATCTCCTTGCCGCGCAGCAGGTTCCCCTCGGTGACCGGCAGGGGGTCGGCGGAGAGCCAGTAGCTGCGGTCGATCTGCGCGAAGTTCGGCGCCTCCTCGAGCTGCGTCTCAGGCACGGTGCTCGGCGCGCCTTCTTCGGCCTCCTGCTCCTCGACGATCGGCTTCTTCGCACCCTGAAAGCCGGTATACGGCTGTGGGAAGGCCTGCACGGCGAGGACGACGTGCTTGGCGTAGAGCTGGCCGGCGTAGCGCAGCAGCCCGGACTTGCCGCTGCGCGTCTGGACGTACGTGATCAGCCGCTCGACCTGCTGGTCGGAGAAGAGGGACTTCATCGACGGCATCAGCGAGAGCGGGTCCGCGAAGCGGGGGTCGTAGAAGTGCATCCGCTGCCAATCGTCCGGATGCCAGCCCGACTCCTGGGAGAGGTCCGGGCCGGTGCGCTCCGTGCCGAGCAGGTTCGGCGACTGGTCGCTGCCGAAGAAGTCGCCCGGCTCCGAGACCTTCGGGTAGAGGAAGTAGAGCGAGTAGCGGACGTCCTGCGGGCGAGAGTAGCCCGAGTGACACGTGTAGCAGCCGTTGCTGGCGAACAGGTCGCGACCCTTGCCCGCCTCGTTCGACAGCGGCGCCCAGTCATCGGACGCAGGTGGGTCGAACGTGTGGATCGGGAGCCAGACGACGACCAGCACGACGGTGAAGAACGCGAGCAGCCCGCCGATCCCGGCCACGAACGGCGTGATCAGCATCCGCTCCCGCGGGTGACGAACCCAGCCGCGTGGGACCTTCGGCGTCCCGTCGTCTTCGCGCTCGCTCATTGCCTCATGCCTGCACCGGCGGCGCGATCGCCTCGGCAACCGTGAGCGTCTCGCGCCTGCGCCGCTCGGACGTGTTGCTGGTGAGCGTCATGCCGATGTTGACCATCTGCACGATTCCCGAGAGCACGATCATCGCGCCGAACACCCCGCGCGCGATGTAGTACGCGTGAAGCTGCGGGAGGACGTTCACCTCGGGGATTCCCTGCGCCCACGCGAACCCCTGCTGGAAGCCCGCCAGCGTGAGCACGCTGAAGAAACCGGTAAAGCCCACCGTGACGAGCCAGTACTGCCACTCGGTCAGGCTGCGGCTCCAGAGCGGTCGCTTGTAGACCTGGGCGACGATGTAGTCGATCACGCCCATGCCGAGGATGGTAAAAGCCCCCAGGAGCGCGAGGTGCGCGTGGGCGACGACGAAGTTCGTGAAGTGCGTCAGCTTGTTGAACGGCTGGATCGCCTCGAACGCGCCCTGAACGTTGACGAGGAAGTAGAAGAAGAACGCCGTCAGCGTGAACCGGAGTGGCAGGTTCGTGAAGAACCGGTCCCAGTTGCCCTTCATCGTCCCCAGGATGTTGATCGTGAACGCGAAGACCGGG
>JBDTVA010000087.1:0-5973 GCA_040007455.1 Actinomycetota bacterium
GCGCAGACATCGTCGTCGACCAGCTCAACGCCGGCTGGTACGGGGTCTTCGCGATCGAGGCGATGGCGCTCGGCAAGCCGGTCGTCACCTTTCTGCACGACGAGGCGGTTCGGCGCACCGAGGAGGCGTTCGGCGTGCAGGTGCCGATCGTGAACGCGACGAAGGAGACGCTTGCCGACGCGCTCCGCCCGCTGGTCGAAGACGCGGAGGAACGGCGGCGCCGAGGCGAGGCGAGTCGGGCCTACGTCGAGGCGGTGCACGACGACGAGAAGATCGCCGACCGCCTGCTCGCGCTCTACGCTCGCATTCGATGATCGGCGCGCAGCTCCGGCGGCTCGGCAAGCACTCCGCGATCTACGGGCTCGGTGGGCTCGTCTCCCGGATCCTCGCGGTGCTGCTGCTGCCGCTCTACACGAGCTACCTCACGCCGGCGGATTTCGGCAAGGTCGAGACGCTCGTCGCGTTGAGCGCGCTCCTCGTCACGCTCCTGCGCGCCGGGATCTCGACCGCGTTCTTCCGCTTCTACTTCGACTCGCCGGATCCCGCCGACCGTGTTCGTGTGCTCCGGACCGCGTTCTGGTTCACGATGGGCATGTCGACGCTCGGCGTCGTTTTCGGCTGGCTGGTCGCGCCGTGGCTCTCGGACGCGCTCAGGGTCGACGACGTCACGCTCGTCCGCGCTGCCTTCGTCGGTCTCTGGGCGCAGATGAACTACGAGCAACTGACGGCACTCTTCCGCGTCGAGGAACGCTCCGTCGCCTTCGTCGCTGCAAGCCTCGCGAACGTGTTGCTCACGATCACCACGACGATCCTGCTCGTCGTCGTCTACGACCAGGGGCCGCTCGGCGTCGTCGTGGGGAACTTCACCGGAACCCTGCTCGTGTACCTCGCGCTCCTCGGTTACCGCCGCGAGCAGCTCGGGCTCCAGTTCGATCGCGAGCTCCTGCGGCGCATGAACCGGTTCGGCCTCCCCCTCGTGCCGTCGGGCATCGCGCTCTGGGCGCTCAACTTCAGCGACCGCTTCTTCCTCGCGCGGCTGGCCGGCCAGGACGACGTCGGCCGCTACTCCCTCGGCGTGCGCATCGCGTCCGCGATGGTGCTGCTTCTCGTCGCGTTCCGGACCGCCTGGCCTGCGTTCGCGTACTCGATCGACGACGAGCGCGAGGCGAAGCGCACGTACGCGTTCGTGCTCACGTACCTGCTCTTCGTCGCATGCTGGTTGTCGCTTGCGCTCGGGGTGCTCGCCCCGTGGATCGTGCGGGTGCTCGCGCGCAAGGAGTCATTCTGGGCCGGTGCGGACGTCGTCGCCCCACTCGCGTTCGCCGGCGCCCTCTGGGGCGCGTACACCGTCGTGGCGATCGGGATCGGCCGGCTGCGCAGGACGCAGTTCAACTGGGTGATCACGGGCTCTGCGGCTGCGATCGACGTCGCACTGAACCTGCTCTTGATCCCCAACTATGGGATCCGTGGCGCGGCGGCCGCCGCGCTGACCGCGTTCGCGTTCATGTTCGTCGTGATGGCCGTCTACTCGCAGCGGCTCTACCCGGTGCCGTACCAATGGCGCCGCGTGGCGACGGTGTTGCTCACGGCAGGCGCGCTCACGGTCGTCGGCAGGCTCGTCGACCGCCTCGAGGTCGCGATCGCGCTCATCGTCGCCTACCCCCTCGTGCTCCTCGCGCTCGGCTTCTACTTGCCGTTCGAGCGCGCCCGGCTCGCGCGGGTACTGCTGCGCCAGGCGTAGCCGAGCGCGGTCAAGCCGAGCAGGCCCCAGCTCATCGGGTCCTCGAAGAACGCGTTGTAGAAGAGCGAGTGCACCAGGATCGCGAGCAGCGCGAGGCCGAAGCAAAGCGACGCGCGGCCCGCGAAGCTCCGCGATGCCCGGCGGAACGGGAGCCAGAGCGCGGTCGCGACGAGCCACGCGAACAGGAGCAGGCCCGGGACGCCGAGCTCCGCCGCGACGGTGACCGGCGTGTTGTGCGAGGCCGCCCGCGCAGGGTCCGCCGCCCGGAAACCGACCCGCTCGCCGTACGCGCTCTTGAACCCGCCGAGCCCGACGCCTCCGAGCGGATGGTCGCCCGCGATGTGCAGGCCTTCCGTCACGAGTGACGACCGGTTTCCCGTCGCGCGGTCGGTGTTGTCGAGGATCTCCGCGCGCACCGACGGCACGACGAAGCCGGCGGCGAGCAGGGCGACGACCGCGATCCCGAGCGCGACGACCGAGCGTCGCTCCCACGAGAGCGCGATCGCCCCGAGCACACCTGCGACGAGCGCGACGAAGCTCGACTGCGAGAACGAGAAGACGAGACCGATCCAGATCGCGACGACCGTGATCGCGGCGACGATCGAGTCGCGTCGCTCGCCGTAGAGCACGGCCACGAGCGCGACGAGGATCGCGACGACGAGGAAGCGCCCGTAGATCGAAGGGTCCCAGAAGAGCGAGTTGACGCGGTAGAACGGCGCGTAGACGTTCCCGATGATCACCTTCGGATTCCAGAAGACGTCGCGGGTCAACCACTGGTAGATGCCGATGCCGGCGAACACGACCGCCATCGCGACCAGCTGCACGGTGAGCGCCTTCAACCAGCGGCGCTGCCACGGCAGGCGCGCGAGCATCAGCGCGAGCAACCCGAACGGCAGATAGAACGCCGCGAGCGACACGGCTCCCTGACGCGCGCCGTCGCTCCAGAGCAGCGAGACCCCCGCCCACGCGAGGAACGCGGCGAGCGGCCACGCGAGGGGGCCGAGCTCTCGGGCGCGGCCGTTGCCGCGGAGCAGCTCCCACGCGAGCGCGAGCACGCCGGCGAAGACGACGGCGTACAGCGGCAAGAGGAGGTTCGCCTCCTCACCGCCGACCTTCACCGGCACGCGCGCCGGGGCGCAGGCGAGTGCCGCCATCGGGAGCAGCCACGGCCAGCGCAGGAAGAGCGCCGTAAGCCCGACCGCCGCCGCGCCGCCGACCACCGCGGCGACGGCGATCAGGGCATCGTTTCCCTCGGGCCTGAGCGTGACGACGAGGATCGCCCCCCCGACCAGCATCGCGCCGAGGGCTGCAAGTCGCACGACGCGTCCGCGGGCGACGATGAGCACCGCCAGGCCGAGCGCACCGAGTACGCCGCCGACGATCACGGCTGGGCCCTCACGAAGACGGGGATCGCGTCGCGATGGCCGTCGTACGACACGGTGAGCGTGTACCGCCCCGGTCGCGCGGGCGAAAGCAGCCTTAGCGTGCGCGAGCCCGAGCTGCCGGTGCGCGCGCCGAGCCTCCAGCGGTAGCGCTCGGCGTCGGTCGAGACGCCCACGCCGAAGCGGACCCCCGGCGGGACTACGATCTGCCGCCGTACGAGCTCGATGAACCGAAGCCGGACAAGCGCCTGCGCTTCCCTCGAACGGTTGCCGGCGAGGTCATACGCGACGATGACGAGCGAGTGCGGCCCCTCGCGCGCGCCGCGCCCGTACCACTCGATCTTCCCGTCGCCTGCACGACGTGGAGTGCTCCTGACAACCTCTTTCCCGCCCACGCTGAGCACGACGCGCGAGCGTTCCGAGAGACGGAAGCGCACGCGCACGAAGTCGCCGTTCCGATCGCCGTCGGGCGAGAACACGCGCGGCGCAACCGACAGTACGTCGAGCACGGGTTGCGTCGTGTCGAGTCGCATCTCGTTCGGGATGTCGATCGTCCGCCGCGCGTCGGCCAGGTGCACGCGGACGCGGTAGGCGCCCTCGGGCGCGCCGCGGCCGTCCCACACGAACTCGACCGGGCCGGCCGGGAACTGCTCGCCGTCCGCGATCGTGCGGACCGGCCGGTCGTCGGCGTCGATCACCGTCACCGTCAGGCGGTCCGCGTGCCGCAGGCCGAACCTGATCCGCGCCTCGTCGGTCGGGCAGTCGCACACCGGAGAGAACGCCTTCGTCAGCTTCGGGGCGACGATCGGCGACGGGACGAGCTTCAGCCGCTCGGTGACCGCGAACGCCGCCGCGGTACCGCCGAGCAGGCCCAGAACGAGAAGGGTCGACAGGAGGCGCGGCAACCCGCGCGCGAGGCTATCCGAAGACCTTCGCGTGCTTGGGGCGAACACGCACTCGTGCACCCTCGGCGAGCTCGAGCCGCTGGGCCTCCTCGCGCGTGATTTGCGCCCAGAGCTTTTCTCCGTTCGCCAGCCTCAGCTCGACGCGCACCTCGAACCCGAGGTGCACGACTCGTTCGACGAGCGCCTCGTCGCCCTCGCCGAACTCCACGTCGTGAGGGCGTACGAACGACCTGCCCAGCTGGTTGACCTCGCCGACGAACGTCATCACGAACTCGTTCGCCGGGTTGTCGTAGAGCTCCCGCGCTCCACCGACCTGCTCGAGGCAGCCGGTAGCCGACCAGGCCGAGGAACTGGCGATCCGAGCTGATCCCCATCGCCGCCTGACAGACCGCGAGCGCGACCAGCTCCGCGTCGTCGATCTTGGCTCGCGGATCCGGCCGCGCAGGGACCCGATACTCGTCGGCGAACACATACGCTGCAACAACAAGGGCTTCCAGATCCGGCGTCATCTCGAGCTCCAATCTCGAGGGGACAACTGTCTGGAAGCCCTTCTTCGCGAGGACGCGGGTCCCTGCGACCTAATTCACATCAAGCCTCTAGGAGCGCTCGGGCTGAACACGCGGCCGCAGCGCGAGCGTCGCCAGGAGCGCGAGTCCCGCCCCGAGGACGACCGGGAGCACGATCGTCGGGGCCTCGAGCAGCTTGACGCCGCTGATCGTGAGCACGGTCGCGAGGCCGACCCGCAGCAGCCGCTCCGGCAGCTTGACGGTCACCTGGCTTCCGATCAGGACGCCCGGGACCGAGCCCACGAGGAGCCACGCGGTCGCGCCGAGGTCGACGTTGCCGGCGACGAGATGGCTCGCGCCTGCCACCCAGAGGAGGGCCGCAGCGTGGAAGATGTCGGTGCCGACGACCTTTGCGGCGGTGAGCGGGAAGACGAGCAGCATCACGAGCCCGAAGAACGTCCCGCTCCCGACGGACGTCAGCCCGACCACGAACCCACCGCCCAGCCCTGTCAGGAGCGCGATCACGTGGTCGCGGCGATGGAGCAGGAACGGCGCATCGGTTTTCTCGCGCCCGGTGACGAACGTCTTGACGAGGAAGCCGAGACCGCCGACTATCAGCGCGGCGCCGAGGATGTGCGCAGCGGTCTCCTCGAAGCCGGCGCCGTAGCGATGCTCGAGCCACGTCGCAAACACAACGCCCGCGATCGAGGCCGGCGCGCTCCCGAGCAGCATCCACAGCGTGAGTCGCGCGTGCACCGTGCCGAGCGAGCGATGCCGCCACGCGCCGAACGACTTGAAGATCGCGCCGTGCAGGATGTCGGTGCCGATCGCAACCGTCGGCTTGAAGCCGAACACGAGCACGAGCAACGGCGTCATCAGCGAGCCGCCGCCCATCCCGGTCATGCCCACGAGGGCCCCGATCAGGAGCCCCGCGAGCGAGAGCTGCCAGGTCACTGCGCCGGTCGCGACGGGATCGGGCACGAGACGAACGGCTGCCCGGTCAGCCGAAGGCCCCGCTTGTAGGCCTCACAGCCGGTGCAGAAGCCGGTGAGGGCGGCAACGAGCGCGAGCGTGGCGACGAGCAGGCCGAGCCCGGCACCCATGGAAGCCCACCCCGCCGCATACGCGACCGACGCGGCTCCGAGCACGGCGATCCCGACCGCCTGGGTGAAGCGCGGCGCGCGGGAGTCGATCACGTCGGTGTCGCGGTACGGATCGGCAGCGCGGACGGTCACGACCGATAGGCCTCGATCAGCACCGTCGCGACCTCGGGCCGCGTGAACTCGGTCGGCGGCACCTCTCCGTTCTCGAGCAGCTCGCGCACCTTCGTTCCCGAAAGGAAAACGTGCTGCTCCTTGTCGTGCGGGCACGTCTTCGCGCTGGCCATCGTGCCGCACGCCTTGCACCAGAACGAGTGCTCGAAGAACAGCGTCTCGATG
>JBDTVA010000088.1:0-5958 GCA_040007455.1 Actinomycetota bacterium
AGTCCGAGCTCGACGTGACGCGCTTCCACGTCCACGAAGCGGGCTTCACCGTCCGCGGCATCAAACGGTGAGCTCGAGCACCTCGTCGTAGACAGCACGCTGACGTTCCGCTACGAGCCGCCAACCGTGGTGCCGCTCGACCCACGCGCGTCCAGCGCGGCCGAGCCGCACGCGCTCGGCGGGATCGTCTGCGAGTCGCCGCAGCGACTCTGCGACGGTCCGCTCGTCGCGGGCGTCGACGATCGGCGGCGGCACTGGGAAGCACCACTCGTGCAGCGCGGCGTCGAAGGCCATCACGACGGGCCGCTCGCACGCCATTGCCTCGGGTGCGATCCCACCGAACGTCCCGTACGTGAACTGGTCGAGGACGACGTCCGCAGCGCGGTAGAGCTCGATCAGGCGAAGCTTGGGGACCGGCCTCGTCCAGCGGACGTTCTCGTCGAGACCGAGCTCGGTGACGAGCGCGTGAGTTCGGGACGCATCCTCGCCCCAGTCACCGAGCAGCAGGAGCGCCTTCGGATGGCCGCCTCGGACGAGCTCGCCCAACGCACGGACCATCACGTCGTTCCGCTTCTCGCGCCAGTCCTGGCGTGCTGGTGCGAGGAAGATCGGCCCGGCCCCCTCCGCGCGCAGTGCGTCGCCGAGCTCTGAGCGGCCCGGCGTGTACTTCGACTCGTCGATCGGGTGCGGGATGAACGTCGTGTTCTCGAGCCCGAGCCTGCGCGCGGACGAGATCACGTCGGCGTTCGTGATGATCACCTT
The DNA here is from genome assembly GCA_040007455.1 of Actinomycetota bacterium. Classification (GTDB taxonomy): domain Bacteria; phylum Actinomycetota; class Thermoleophilia; order Gaiellales; family Gaiellaceae; genus JACCTU01. Next base: position 763 of record JBDTVA010000088.1, read on the forward strand.
CGCCGCCCGCCGGTACGCCAAGCTCAGCAGGCGTCCGCGCCAGCTGTCCTCGAACGGGAGCTCGCGCAGCGTTCCGTGCTCGTAGGCGACGAACGGCCTCTCCGGCGCGGCGACTACGCAGAGAATCGGGTGCGTCGCATACGCCTGAACCACGTCGTAGGGTCGGTAGAGAGCACCGAGGTCGCCGAGGCCCAGGGACTGCATCCAGACGGCTCGGAACGCGTAGACCAGGTCGGTTCGTCGCACCTCGTGCCCTTCCCGCGACAGTAACTCGTGAAGGCGACGCAGTGCGGGTGTGCGGGCAACGAGCGCCGCCGTAAAGGCGAGGCGACCGGCTCCCTGCAGGACAGGACGACGCGCTCTCGGCGCGATCACCCACGCTGGGCGCTGCCATCCGTCCAGCGTCCCGACGGTCGTCCACGGCGCCATCGCGTCGATCTCCGGAGGAAGATCCGCGTCCTCCCACTCCGGCTGCGCGAGCGCCTGCGTCTCGTCGCACACGACGTCTGCTTCGACGCCGAGCCGCCGAAGGAACTTCGCGTTGTTGTACCCGTTCTGCGCAATGTTTCCGTGATGTAGGACACGCATCTCGATCAGACCGCGAGCGCGCTCAGAGTAGGATCCGGCGCGCCGGCGCACACGGCCTGGTGTCGTTGGCGCAGACCGGGCTCAACGGCGCATCCGAGAATGAGAGACCACCTCTTCCGTGTCGCGAAGCAGAGCCTGGTGTACGGGGTCGGCGGTGCCGCGCTCCAGCTGATCGGACTCGTCACGTTCCCGATCCTCGCACGGGAGTTCGAACCTAGCACGTACGGCGTTCTCGAAATCGGCACGGCAGTCTTCGCGGTTGCGGTCACCGTCGTCGATGCCGGCTTTACGTCGTCCGCGCAGCGGAGCTACTACGACCACCCCGCAGCGGAGCAGCTCGAGCGCGGACGCGTGCTGACGACCGCACTCGCCGCGACGGCGGGTTTCTCCGTTCTCGTCGCGCTCGCCCTCGTCGCGCTGAGAGAGCCGGTTTCCCGCTGGCTCTTCGACGAATCGCGGCCTGGCCTCATGACGCTCATCGCGGCCACGATCGTCGTCGCGAACGCTGCAGCCTTCGTCCGGCAGGTCTTTCGCCTCCGGCTGCAACCGTGGCACTTCACCGTCTCGGCGGTGCTCTCGGCCGCGGGCGCAGCCATCGTGATCGTCCTGGCGGTGACGGCATTCGATCGAGGCGTCGAGGGCGTCTTCTTCGGCCTGCTCGTCGGGAACGCGATCGGCCTCGGCTACGCGCTCCTTGGGACGATCAGCGCGTTCGCGCCCTCGTTCTCCCGCGTCGAGCTCGTGCGGATGCTTCGCTTCGGCGTGCCGCTCCTCCCGACGGCTCTGGCCATGTGGTCCTTGATGCTCGTCGACCGGCTGATGCTCGGCCGCCTCAGCAACCTCGGCGAGGTCGGTCAGTACGCCGCCGCCAATCGCGTCGCCGCGGTACTTCTGCTCGTCGTCACTGCGATCGCGACTGCCTACGGCCCTTATGCGCTCTCGCTCTACTCGGAAGATCGCGAGCTCGAGAAGCGCGTCCGCGGGCGGACACTGACGTACGTGACGGCCGTCGTGATGCTCGTCTGCGTCGGGCTTTCGCTGTTCGCACAGGAGCTGCTGGACATCCTGGCGCCGACCTACGACCGCGCCTACCGCGGCGTCCTCCTCGTCTCGCTCGGCGGCGTCGCGCTCGGGGTCGGCAGCATCGCGATGGCAGGCATCTCCTTCACGCGCCGGACGACGTACTTCGCCGTGCTCAGCGTGGCGGCTGCTGCCGTGAACATCGCGCTGAACTTCGTCCTGATCCCTCCGTTCGGGATGGTCGGAGCCGCTGCCGCGACTGCGGTCGCGCTCGGGCTGCTCACGGCCGCGTACTACGTCGTCTCCCAACGTCTCTACCCAACGCCGTACGAGGGTCGACTGGTGGTCGCAATCGTCGCCGCCGGCATCCTCGCGGGCGCGGTCGGACTCGTTCAGCTGGATCGAGTCGAGCTCGAGCTGCTCGTGAAGCTCGCTGCGCTCGCGTCGTTTTTCGGCGCGCTCTACGCCCTCGGTGTGATCCGGCGGAACCACCTGAGGGAGATCAGGTCCGCACTCACCACCGCGCTGGGCTCGCGCGAGGCCACGTGATGCCGCCGCTCGTCACCGTCATGACGCCGACGTACAACTCAGCCGCGTTCATCGCCGACACCGTCGGAAGCGTGCTCGCTCAGACATACCGAAACGTCGAGCACGTACTGGTCGACGACGCGTCGTCCGACGGGACGCCCGACCTGCTTCGCGAGCTGGCCGCCGCCCACCCCGATCGGGTCCGAGTCGAGTTGAGAGCCGACCGTGCAGGGCCTTGCCGTCGGCGAAACGACGCACTCGGCCTCGCACGCGGAGAGCTCATCGCGTGGCTCGACCACGACGACGTCTGGCTTACGGACAAGCTCGAGCGTCAGGTCGCCGCGCTCGACGCGGACGCCGGCGCGGTGCTCGCGTTCTCCCAGTACGAGACGTTCGACGACGGAACAGGCGAGACGCTGTTTCGCTCAGCGCTCGACGCCGACGGCGACCTCTACAAGCGTCTGTTCGTCGAAGGCTGCTTCATCGCGTCTTCGACCGTCCTCTTCCGTCGCGCGGCAATGGAGCGCCGGATCTCCAAGCTCCGCGACTCCGACTTCTCGTTCGGCGACGACTACGACCTCTGGCTCACGCTGTTGCTCGACGGTCGGGCGCTACTGGTCGACGACGTGCTGACGCGGATCAGACGTCATGACGCAAACGAGACGACCCGAATTGCGGAGCGAAACTTCCACCTGGATCGCGTTCGACTGCTCGAGGAACACGTGGCCGGGCAGCCCGATGCGACCACGCGACTTGGCTCCGGCCGACGTCAGGGCTTCGCCGCGCACTATGCGGCGGCCGCGGGCTTCGAGTTCGCCCGCGGGCATCGAGCCGATGCGGTGCGTCTTGCACTCTCAGCCATCCGTCGCCGGCCCGTCGCGGCGGTGCGGTTCCTCGCCGGCACCGCACGAAGGAAGCTGCGCGGCCGCGCCACGGATCAGACGTAGACGACTCCGATCCCGTACCCGTCCGCAACCGAGGACGCGATGAGTTCCTCGGTGCGGTGCGTGCGCTTCAGCTCCGCCCAGAACCGCGGGACGTCACCCGAGACCGCATGCAACGCGTCGGCGTCCGGGTTCACGTCGTGGAGCGCGATGATGCCGCCGGGCCGGACGAGCGGGGCGTAGAGCTCGAAGTCGGCACGAACGCCGTCGTACGAATGGTCCCCGTCGATGAAGAGCACGTCGAGCGGCTCTCCCCTGAAGACGTCCGCCACGTGGTCGCGGGTCGCCGGGTCGTGCGAGTCGCCTTCGACGCCGACGATGCGCTGTTCGAGACGGGCCAGCCGCGCACGAGCGCGGGCGGCGAACCACGGGACGGACAGATCGACGTACACGAGCACCGCGTCCGGCTCGGCCACCCGCGTCAGGAGGTAGAGCGTCCCACCGCCGGCAGTGCCGATCTCGCAGACGCGCTTCGGCCGCAGGCGTTCGATGCGCTCCAGGAACCCCAGGATCTCGGCGCGACGCTGCGAGGCGACCAGTGGGGCGGGACTCGCCTTGACGTCGGCGGTCTCGCGACCGGGGAACTCGAGAACGAGACCGTCAGCGCTCTCGCTGACGAGCTCCGCCGGCGTACGAGGGTCCCTGCCCGCCGCGCCGAGTGACCTCCACTGGCGACGCAGGACGCGAAAGACCTGGACCGCGGCGATGAGGTTGGGCGCCCCTGCTCGAACGCGCTCGCGAACGCTCATCCCCGGTCCCAGACCGCTCGGTAGACACGATCCAGCTGCTCTCCGACCGCCTCGAGCGAGTGATGGCGTCGCACGTACTCGGGGCCTCTCGCACCAAGCTCTTCGCGCCGTGCGCGATCGTGCACTAGCCCTCGCAGCTCGTCGACGATGGTGTCGGGCGTCGCGGAGACGACCGGCGCTTCGGCCCACTCGGGGTGATGGGCGGCGAAGCGCGGGTTGAGGTAGCAGACGACGGGGCGGCCGAGCGCCATGCACTCGATCGCGAACTGGGCGTATGCACCGATCAAGAGCTGGTCGACCACGACGTCAGCCTGTTCGTAGAGCCGGCGGGCCTCATCGCCCGGCATGCCCTGCACGAGCACGAGCTCGACGCGCTCGCCCTCGGCCTGAAGCCGCGCGACCGCCTCCTCCACGTACCGCGTCCCCTTGTAGTGCGGATGGTTCGGCGCGTGCACGACCCGGACGACGTCGCCGTTCGGCGCCGGCGCGGGGCGCCACTCTTCGACGTCGATCGGGAACTGGAAGATCCCGTCGAGCCGCGGTAGATCCTCGACGAGATCGGCCGAGCCAAGAACCGCGTCCGCGCCGCGGCCGATCACGTCGAGCCGTTCCGCGACATCCACCTCCTCGCGATCCTCATCTCCCGGCGCGACTTCGCTGAACGCGTGCCAGCCGGGGATCGCCCGGGTCCGCGACGCGAGCCGCGCGTCGCCGCCGTACGGATACGCGACGATCCGCTTCCCCGCAAGGTGCAGCAGCCTGGGCTCGAGCCGCCAGATCGGCGTCTCGGCGAGCAGACCGCCGTCGAAGAAGAACACGAACAGGTCGTAGCGCGTCAGTGCCCACAGGAAGGTCGCGTACGGGACGAGCTGGCCGAACAGCGGAACGCCTCGCCACCGGCTCAGGTCGTGGTCGAAGAGCCCGCGCGCCGAGATCCTGTAGGTGCCGTAGACGATGGTCTCGCTCCGGTAGCCGCGCAGCCGGTCCGCCCTCGCTGCGTAGTGGATGCTGACGATCGGTACCGGGCCCCTGACGATCACCGGACGCTCCCCGCGGCGCCGTCGTCGCGCGGTTCGCACGCGTCCGACCAGGCCGAACGGGACGAAGAGGACGAGCGTGACCGCGATCGCCGCCGCGTGGAGCAGGCGGCGGACGACGCGCCTCACGGCACGGTCGCGGCGTGCCAGGCGCTGTGGCGCGTCCTTGGCTCGCCGTCGATGAAGAGGCGGTTCCACCACTCGAAACAGAGCAGCGACCAGATGACGAGACGGTGGTTTTCGCGCCCGTCGCGGTGCTGGTCGAGCACGCCCCTGACGAACGTCGGCTCGAAGTAGCCCCGGTCCAGCGTGCGTGGATCCAGCAGCAGC
>JBDTVA010000089.1:0-5948 GCA_040007455.1 Actinomycetota bacterium
GGAACTCGGGGACGCGTTCGAGGAGGTCGACATCGGCGGCGACGACGCGCTCGAAGCGGAGTACCGCGAGTGGCTACCGGTCGTCGAGATCGGCGGCGAGCGGGCCTTCGTCTACTTCGTCGACCCTGCCGCGCTGCGGCGAAAGGTCGCACAAAGTCCCGGCTGACGGTTCCCTGACCGCCCGGAACGACGCCGCTGGCATGATGGCCGCGGTGTCACAAAGTGGCTGATCGGCTGACCGTCGGCGTCGCGGCCCGCCTCTCTCGCTACCTGCAGGTGCTGACGCAGGCGAAGAAGATGGGCAAGGAGCGGATCTCCTCGCAGGAGATCTCCGACTACACGAACATCAACGCGACCCAGATCCGCCGCGACCTCTCGGCGTTCGGGAAGTTCGGCAAGCGCGGCGTCGGCTACAACATCGACTCGCTGCTGGGCGAGATTCGGAAGATCCTCCGCACACAGGGGCAGCACAACATCGCGCTCGTCGGCGCCGGGCGTCTGGGTCAGGCGATCGCGAGCTCGCCGATCTTCGCCGAGCACGGGATCAACATCGCCGCGATCTTCGACGTCGACCCGGAGAAGGTCGGGCGGCCGATCGGCGCGATGAGCGTGAGCGACTACTCGAAGCTCGTTCCGACCGTGCACGACAAGAACATCATCGTCGGCGTTCTCGCGGTGCCCGCGGACGGCGCCCAGCGCGTCGCCGACGACCTCGTCGGTGCCGGCGTGCGGATCATCTTCAACTACTCCGAGGCGCTCCTGGACGTCCCCGCCGACGTCCAGGTCCATACCTCGAACCCCGCGGTCGAGCTCCTCCACGCTCTCTACTTCCATCTGACCTAAGGGTCACTCGTGCGCATCCTCGTCTGGCACGGCTACCTGCTGAGCGGAACGGGATCGAACATCTACACGCAGGCGCTCGTGCGCGAGTGGGCGCGCGGAGGCCACGACGTGACCGTGTTCTCCCAGGAGCCGCATCCCGAGAGGTTCGACCTCGCCGGGGCGAAGACGGTGCGCCCGCGCATCGGCTCGGTGCTCCCCGTGTTCGTCCTCGACCGCTACGAGGGTCTCGACGCGCGGCTGCTGCAGGACCTCACGCAGGCGGAGCGCGATGCGTACGTGGAAGCGAACGCGGCGGCGCTGCGCGAGCACCTGCCGGCGGACCTCGTGTTCGCGAACCACGTACTGCTCGGCGCTCCGGTGGGAGCGGCGACGGGCGCACGCTTCGCGGTCAAGGCGCACGGCTCCGAGCTCGAGTACTCGATGCGCGGCAACGACGAGCTGTCGGCGTGGGGGAGGGAGTCGCTGAAGCAGGCCGACTCCGTGTACGTCGGCTCCGCGCACATCCGGGAGGTGCTCGAGGACGTCGTCGGCCACGTCGACCGTGTGCACGAGGTTCCGCCCGGCGTCGACGTGGACGAATTCCGGCCCGAGGACCGAGACGTCGCGCTTGCCGCGCTGCTCGACGAGCTCCGCCGCGACCCGCCCAACCCCGGTGACGCCAACGAGCGGGTTGCGGACGAAGGCAACGCGGAGCGGCTCGCTGAATGGTTCGCGACCGACCGGCCGACGGTCCTCTACTTCGGCAAACTGCTTTACAACAAGGGCGTGCACGTCCTCTTCGACGCCTTGCGGGAGCTCGGGGACGTGCGCGCAGTGATCGTCGGGTTCGGCGACTACCGCAAGGAGCTGGGGCGGATCGCACCGCCGGGCACGCTCTTCACCGGTCCGCTCGAGCACCGCCACCTCGTCCACCTGATCCCACTCTGCGAGGTGACGGTCGTGCCGTCGATCTTTCCGGAGGCGTTCGGCATGGTCGCCGCGGAAGCCGCTGCCGGAGGCTCGCTGCCGCTCGTCGCCCGCCACTCAGGGCTCGCGGAGATCGCGGAAGGGCTCAGCGAGCCGGCCTTCGCGTTCGAGAGCGGCGACGCGGCCGACCTCGCCCGCAAGCTCCGGGCGCTGCTCGAGCTCCCGGACGAGGAGCGCCGGAGGCTCTCCGACGATGCGCGTCGGAAGGCTGTCGAGCAGTGGTCGTGGGCAAGCGTCGCGGGGCGGCTGCTCAGCTGATCAAGCCGTCGACGGCCGCGGTCGCCAATTTCATGCGCTCCTCGTGCGGCCCGCTCAGCTCGAGCCACGGGCTGCCGGTCGAGCGCACGTAGTCGGCGTAGCGCCGGTGCATCTTCTGGCGGGCCTCCTCTCGCCGGAGGCCCAGCTTGTCGGCGCGGAACGGCGTGCCGACGTCGCAGAGGAGGTACAGCGAGTAGCGGCCCGCGCGCGCCTGCTGCTCGAGCTCCTCGTTCCGCGTGCCCAGGTAGACCTCGTGGAACACCGCGGTCACGAACGTGTCGGTGTCGCAGAAGAGCGCGCGGTCGGCGTAGCCGGCGAGGAATTCCTCGAACCACTCCCGGATGCGCGCGATGTGCACGAACTCGTCGGGTGTCCACGGCCGGTGCGGGTCGCCGCGCCCGACGTGGTGGTACGGCGCGCCGTACTCGGGCACCCAGAGCGTCCGGTAGTGGTCTGCGAGCGCGGCAGCGAGCGTCGTCTTACCCGTCGACTCAGCTCCGACGATGCAGACGCGCGCAACGCTTCGGCGGCGCGCGCGCGGCCCTTCGGGCTCGGGGAGGTTCACCTCCACTTCAACTACTGTAGTGCCCCCATGGGCGACGAGCAGCGGCTCCCGTTCGAGGAGCTCATCAGTCGTTCGCGCGAGTCGTTCGAAGACGGACGCGACTTCAGCCTCGCCGTGGAGGAGGAGTTCGCGATCCTCGACCCGGCGACGCACGACCTCGTCAACCGCTTCGAGGAGCTCCAGGCGGCGACACCCGGCACGCCGCTCGAGGAGTACCTCGTCGGTGAGCTGATCGCGTCGGAGGTCGAGGTGCGCACTGGACGTTGCGAGACGTGGGGAGAGGCGAGCGCGCGGATGGCCGAGCGGCGCACGCAGCTCGGCGAGCTCGCGGACTCGCTCGGGATGGCGCTCGCGTCGACTGGCACCCATCCCTGGGCGAACTGGAAAGACCAGCGGATCATCGACACGCCGCACTACCGGCTGAACGACCAGATCCTGCGCTACGTCGTCTGGCGCAACAACACGTTCGGCCTCCACGTGCACGTGGGGATCCGCGGCGCGGACCGCGCAATCCGGACGATGTCCAAGCTCCGCAACTTCATTCCCGAGCTGCTCGCGCTGTCCGCGTCGTCGCCGTTCGTCGAGGACGTCGACTCGGGGCTGCACTCGGCGCGCACGGAGATCTTCACCCGCATGTTCCCGCGCTGCGGTGTGCCGGACGTCTTCGACTCCTGGCGCGAGTGGGAGGACTACATCCGCTTCCTCTACGAGACGCGCTCGATCACCGAGCACACGCAGGTCTGGTGGAGCGTCCGGGCGCACCTCGCGTACCCGACGGTCGAGATGCGGATCTGCGACGCGCAGCCGACGCTCGAAGAGGGGCAGGCGCTCGCGGCGTTCATTTACGCGCTCACGTGTCGCATCGCTCGTGCGCTCGACGAAGGCGAGGCGATCCCCGACCACCCGCACCGGCTCATCGAGGAGAACTTCTGGCGTGCGACGAGGTATGGGCTGTCCGGGGAGCTGATCGACCTCGCGACCGGCGACGTGCTCCCGGCACGCGCGCGGCTCGAGCAGCTCGCGGATTGGATCGCGCCGGTCGCGGACGAGCTCGGCGTCCCGCTCACGATCCCGACGGCGAATGCCGCCGAGCGCCAGCGCGCGCGGCTCGACGAGGGCGCGACGTTGCGGGAGATCTACCGGGAGCAGGTGATCGAGCGTGTCCGAGCCTGAGCTCTCGCCGGAGCAGCTGATCGAACAGATCAAACAGCTGCGCGTCGCCGACCTCGTCCTGTCGACGGTCACGACCCTCGCCCAGATCGCCTACGCGAAACTCGAGGAGTCGAGCAAGGACCTCGCGCAGGCCCAGCTCGCGATCGACTCGATCCAGGTGCTGCTGCCGAAGCTCGAAGGGCACGTCCCCGCCGACCTCTCGCGCGACCTCGGGCAGATGGTCACGAGCCTCCAGCTCGCGTACGCGAAGGCTGCGACGAGCTGACCTTCTGCTCTAGTAGGCTGCCGCGGCCAGTGAGAGAAACTCGCCGCGCCGAGCCGGTTGGCGCGCGACTTTGTAACGAGGGGAGCTGAACCCAGTGGAGTTCTTCAACGAGCACGCCGTCAGCTTCGCAATTCTCTGCGGACTGATCGCGATCGCCGTCGGAATGGGCCTGACCTGGTGGCTGCTCAAGCAGCCGCCCGGGAGCGAGCGGATGCAGGAGATCGGTCGTGCGATCCAGGAGGGCGCCGAGGCGTACCTCAAGCGCCAGTACCTGACGATCGCCGCCGTCGCGGTGGTGCCGTTCCTGCTGCTCGGCTTCTACAACGAGCTCGGCTGGGGAACGGCGCTCGGATTCCTCGTCGGCGCCGTGCTCTCGTCCGCCGCGGGCTTCATCGGCATGAACGTCGCCGTGCGTTCGAACACGCGCACCGCAGAGGCCGCGAAGAGCGGTCTGCGACCCGCCCTGAACGTCGCGTTCCGTGCGGGCTCCGTGACCGGCCTGCTCGTGGTCGGGCTCGGACTGCTCGGCGTTGCGGGCTACTACTGGATCCTCACGGGTCCCGTCGGCAACTCGCCCGAGTCGGCGATCGACGACCTCGTCGGTCTCGCCTTCGGTGGTTCGCTCATCTCGGTCTTCGCTCGGCTCGGCGGCGGCATCTACACGAAGGCGGCCGACGTCGGCGCCGACCTCGTCGGGAAGATCGAGGCTGGCATCCCGGAGGACGATCCGCGCAACCCGGCCGTGATCGCGGACAACGTCGGCGACAACGTCGGCGACTGCGCGGGCATGGCAGCCGACCTCTTCGAGACCTACGCGGTGACCGCGGTCGCCGCGATGTTGATCGGGACCCAGTTCCAGGCGGACCAGCTCTACCTCTATCCGCTCGCGCTCGGCGCGATCTCGATCCTCGCGTCGATCGTCGGCGTGTTCTTCGCGCGGATCGGCCCCGGCGGGTCGATCATGAACGCGCTCTACCTCGCGGTCCTCGTCGCGGTCGTGCTCTCGGCGATCGGGTTCATCCCGGTGACGATGGCCTTCGACGACGGACGTTTCTCGTTCACCGAGCTGTACGCGTGCGGCCTCACCGGGCTCGCGATCACGTTCCTGCTGGTCGCGATCACCGAGTACTACACGGGCACACGCTGGGGGCCGGTCAAGTCCATCTCCGGTGCGTCACGTACGGGCCACGCGACGAACATCATCGAGGGACTCGCGATCGGCATGCAGGCGACCGCCGCCCCCGTGATCGTGATTGCGGCCGGGATCCTGGTCGCGAACCACTTCGCCGGGCTCTTCGGGATCGCGGTCGCCGTGATGGCGCAGCTCTCGATGACGGGGCTCATCGTCGCGCTCGACGCATACGGGCCGGTGACCGACAACGCCGGCGGGATCGCCGAGATGGCGGACCTCGACGAGTCGGTGCGCGCGATCACCGACCCGCTCGACGCGGTCGGCAACACGACGAAGGCGGTCACGAAGGGCTACGCGATCGGCTCCGCCGCGCTCGCCGCGCTCGTGCTCTTCGACAGCTACACGACCGGGCTTGCGGAATCGAACCTGAACGTGACGTTCAATCTCTCTGACGCGTGGGTGATCGCCGGGCTCTTCATCGGCGGCCTGATGCCGTTCCTCTTCGCCTCGCTCGCGATGCAGGCTGTCGGCCAGGTTGGCGGTCAGGTCGTCGAGGAGGTGCGGCGCCAGTTCCGCGAGATCCCAGGCATCCTCGAGGGGACGGGGCGCCCCGACTACACGCGCGCGGTCGACATCGTCACCCGCTCGGCGATCAAGCGCATGCTCGCGCCGGCGCTCATCCCCGTGCTCTTCCCGGTCATCGTCGGGATCATCTCGGTGAAGATGCTCGGCGGCTTGCTGATCGG
>JBDTVA010000090.1:0-5943 GCA_040007455.1 Actinomycetota bacterium
CGTGCTCGAGTCGCTGAACGGCGGCAAGCCGATCAAGGAGTCGCGCGACGTCGACCTCCCGCTCGCGGCCGCGCACTTCTTCTACTACGCGGGCTGGGCCGACAAGCTCGAGTACGCGTTCCCGAACCGCAAGCCGAAGCCGGTCGGCGTCGCCGGCCAGATCATCCCGTGGAACTTCCCGCTGCTGATGCTGTCGTGGAAGATCGCGCCCGCGCTCGCGTGCGGGAACACCGTCGTCCTCAAGCCCGCGGAGACGACCCCGCTGACCGCGCTCCTCTTCTGCGACGTGCTGCGCCAGGCGGAGCTGCCGCCGGGCGTCGTCAACATCGTCACGGGCGACGGCAGCACCGGCGCTGCGCTCGTCAAGCATCCGGGGGTCGACAAGATCGCGTTCACCGGCTCGACCGAGGTCGGGAAGGCCATTCAGCGCGAGCTCGCGGGCACAGGCAAGAAGCTCACACTCGAGCTTGGCGGGAAGGCGGCGAACGTGATCTTCGACGACGCCGCGCTCGACCAGGCGGTCGAGGGGATCGTGAACGGGATCTACTTCAACCAGGGTCACGTGTGCTGTGCGGGCTCGCGCCTGCTCGTGCAGGAGTCGATCTCCGACGCCGTGATCGAGAAGCTCAAGCGGCGGCTGACGACGCTCCGCGTCGGCGACCCGCTCGACAAGAACACCGACGTCGGCGCGATCAACTCGAAGATGCAGCTCGACAAGATCACCGAGCTCGTCGAGGCGGGCAAGGAGGAGGGCGCGGAGATCTACCAGCCGCCGTGCCGCCTCCCGGAGAAGGGCTACTGGTTCGTCCCGACCGTCTTCACGAACGTCGCGCAGAGCTACCGGATCGCCCAGGAGGAGATCTTCGGCCCGGTTTTGTCGGTGCTCACGTTTCGCACACCGGAGGAGGCGGTCGAAAAGGCGAACAACACGCCGTACGGCCTCAGCGCGGGCGTCTGGACGGAGAAGGGCTCGCGGATCCTGTGGATGGCGCAGCAGCTGCGCGCCGGCGTCGTCTGGGCGAACACCTACAACCGCTTCGACCCGACGTCGCCGTTCGGCGGCTACAAGGAGTCCGGCTACGGCCGCGAGGGCGGCAAGCACGGACTCGAGCCGTACCTCAAGTTCGACTCCGAGGCGTCCGGTGGCTGACCGCCTGCCCGTCAAGAAGACGTACAAGCTCTACATCGGCGGAGCGTTCCCGCGCTCCGAGTCCGGGCGCACGTTCGAGGCCGAAGGGCAGAACGTCGCTCGCGCCTCGCGGAAGGATGTGCGCGACGCAGTCCGTGCCGCGCGCGACGGCTACGGGAAGTGGTCGTCGATGACCGCGTACAACCGCGGGCAGGTGCTGTACCGGGTCGCGGAGATGATGGAGGCGCGCCGCGACGAGTTCGCGGCGATCAGCTCGGGGAAGAAGGAGGTCGACCGCGCGATCGACCGTTTCGTCTGGTACGCCGGGTGGGCGGATAAGCTCCCGCAGGTGCTCGGCGGCTCCAACCCCGTTGCAGGCCCGTACTTCAACTTCACCGTTCCCGAGCCCACCGGCGTCGTCGGCGTGCTCGCGCCGGACGAACCGCCGCTCGTGGGGCTGATCTCCCGGATCGCCCCGGCCCTTGTCGGCGGCAACGCGGTCGTCGCGGTCGCGTCGGAGACCCACCCGCTCGCAGCGATCGAGCTCGCAGAGGTGCTCGCGACCTCCGACGTGCCCGGAGGCGCGGTCAACATCCTCACCGGCTACCGCGAGGAGCTCGCGCCGTGGCTCGCGGGGCACATGGACGTCAACGCGATCGACGTGACCGGCGCGGACGGCCTCTCCGCCGACCTCGAGCGGCTCGCCGCGGACAACGTCAAGCGCGTCGTTCGCGGCCAGGCCGACGGCCAGAGTGCCTGGCAGATCGCCGACTTCCTCGAGCTGAAGACGGTCTGGCACCCGATCGGGCGCTGAGCGCCCCCAAGAGCCGCGGCGGAGGACGTCGATGCCGCCGAAAAACGACCACGCCGTGATCCGGATCAAGGGGATCACGCAACGACGCAGTTAGCATCCCCCGGCATGAACGAGCGAGGCACACGCCGGCTCAGCCTGGCGATCTCCGAGGGGGACGGAATCTCCGTGCTCGTCGAGGTCGCCGGCCCCGAGGCTGCCGCCGCCGCCGAGGAGCAGGGCGCCGACGGCGTCGTCGTGCGGGCCGGCGGGGCGTCGGTTCGCGGCGCGACCGAGCTTCCGATCCTTTGGTGCCCCGACGGCCCCGATGCGGCGGACGCCGCCGGAGCAGACGCCTGCCTGCTCGTCGCAGACCGCTACGGAGAGGACTGGCAGCGTCTCGGAGACGACCTCGCGCGCGGTCTCGAGCTGGGGCTCGACAGCGTCGTCGAGGTGCGCGACGAGGAGGAGCTCCAGGCGACGCTCGAGCACGTCGACCCCGAGATCTTCCTGCTCGGCGGGGAGCCGCACGACCCGGACGAGGCGCCGATCGACCACGTGCTCGAGCTGCTGCCGGACGTTCCGGCAGGAAAGCTCGCAGTCGCCTACCTCCCCGACGCGACGCACGACGAGGTCGAGGCGCTCGAGCGCGCCGGCGTGGACGCAGTCGTCGTGAGTGCGAGCGACGTGCGCGAGCTCGTCGGTGACGAGCCCCCCCAAGTCTGAGCCCAAGTCCGAGCCCGAGTCCCGCTGGGGCGGCCCGGCGACGATCCTCGGGCTCGTCCTCGTCGGCGCGGCCGTGCTCCGCCTCGTCGGCGTGCGCTACGGCTTGCCCGATGGCGGGCTGCTGAACCCGGACGAGGAGCTCGTCGTCCCGCGCGCGTGGGCGATCACGCACGGCGAGGGCGTCGACCCGAACCCGTTCTTCGACTGGCCCAGTCTGCTCTTCTACGTGCAGGCGCCCTTCCAGGCCTGGCAGGAAGCGCCCTCGTACCTCACCGCGCGCATCGTCGGGGTCGTGATCGGCCTCGGCGGCGTCGCGTCGGCGTGGTGGCTCGGCGAGCGCTCGTACGGCACTCTCGCGGGGGGCGTGGCCGCCGTCGCGACCGCGGTCGCGGGCGTGCACGTCGCGTACTCGCGGATGGCGGTGACCGACGTGCTGCTCACGACGCTCGTCACCATTGCTCTTGGATTGCTGGTCACGCGGCGGTACGAGCTGGCAGGGCTCGTAATCGGCGCCGCGACCGCCGCGAAGTGGCCGGGAGCACTCGTGCTCGTCCCTCTCGCGGTCGCGGCCTGGGGGCAGTGGCGGCGCCTTGCGTATGCCGGGGGCCTGGCGCTCGCCGGGTTCGCCGTAGCGAACCCCTTCGCAGTCGTCCATCTGGGCGAGGCGGCCTCGGACCTGTGGCGCAGCTTCTCGCGCGCCCGGGACGGCTCGCTCGGCGTCGCTGACGACTCGTTCTCGGCCGTCGCGTTCTCGAGCGAGCTGTGGGACGCGCTCGGCCCGGCGCTCGTCGTCGCGCTGATCGGCCTCGCGGTGGCGGTCGCCCGCCGCGACCTCGCCGATCGCGTGCTCGCGACGTTCGTTGCGGTCTACTTCCTTGCGCTGCTCCCGCTCGACTCGCACTTCGACCGGTACGTGCTGCCGCTCGTCCCGGTGCTCGGCGTGCTGGCAGGCCGGTTCCGGTCGTTCGCGCCCGTGACGCTCCTGCTCCTCGTCGTCCCGTTCGCTTGGACGGTGCGCGACACGCGGGAGCTGACCAGATCCGACACGGGGGCTGCGGTGGTGACGTTCGTCGAGCGGCTACCGTCCAGGCGGTGAGAGCCGGGCTCGAGCGCGTGTCCCTGCACTTCGCGGTGTTCGTCTCGGGTGCCGTGCTGCTAGGGGTCGAGATCGCGTCCAGCCGCGTGCTCGCGCCGTTCTTCGGCAACTCGCTCTACGTCTGGGGCGCCCTGATCGGCGTCGTGCTCACGGGCCTCGCGATCGGCTACTGGCTCGGAGGTGCGCTCGCCGACCGCAGGCCGTCGACCGGCCTGCTCGTGGGGACGATGTCGCTCGGCGCGCTGCTGGTGCTCGCGATCCCCTACGAGGACGACCGGGTCCTGCAATTCGTCGTCGACTGGGACCCCGGCGCGCGCCTGAACCCGCTCGTCGCCGCGTCGATCCTCTTCGGGCCGATGAGCGTCGTCCTCGCCGCGGTGACGCCGATCGCCGTGCGGATCGCGGCGCTCGACGTTGCCACGCTGGGTCGCACGGCGGGGCGGCTCTTCGCGGTCTCGACCATGGGGAGCATCGTCGGAACATTCGCCACGGCGTTCGTGCTGATCCCCGAGCTCGGCACGAACCAGCTCCTCGCCCTCGGCGCTGCGGTGCTCGTCGCGGGCACCGCGCTCGTGGCGGTCGCACGCGCGCTCCCGATCGTCGGCGTCGCTGCGCTCGCCGCAGCCGCGGCGGCGGCAGCGCTCTCCTCGTCGCTCGCGCCTGAGCAGGGCGGCACGCTCACGGCCGCGGCCGCGCAGAACTACTCCCCGATCTACCGCCTCCGCGAAGGGAGCGTCGCCGGCAACACGGACTACGCGGCCGAAGGCTTCCGGGTGCGCTATCGCAAGGACAGCGCGTACCACTCGATCGCCGTCGTCGATGACGAGCAAGACCGCTACCTCCGCTTCGACAGCTCATTCCAGAGCGCGATGGATCTCGACGACCCGTTCGTGACGCCGTTCGACTACGTCCCCTATCTCTCCCTCGCGTTTGCGTACCGCCCGGAGGCGGCGAACGCGCTTTACATCGGGCTCGGCGGGGGGTCGGCGCCGAAGCGCGCGTGGCGAGACTTCCCGGAGTTGCAACTGCAGGCGGTCGAGCTCGACCCCGAGGTCGTGAACGTCGCGCGGCGGTGGTTCGCGCTTCCGCAGGACCCCAGGCTCGACGTCGAGGTCGAGGACGGGCGCCGCTACCTCCAGCGGAACGACCGGCGCTGGGACGTGATCGTGCTCGACGCGTACTACTCGGACGCGCTGCCCTTCCACCTGACGACGCAGGAGTTCCTCGAGCTCGTGCGCGACCGGCTCGCGCCCGGAGGGATCGTCGTCGCGAACGTGATCGGCGCCGTCGAGGGAGAGAACTCGAAGCTCTTCCGCGCCTTCTATCGCACGTACCGCTCGGTCTTCCCGAGCGTCGCCGTGCACCCCGTCTCGCTTCAGGGCGACCCCGCGGCGATCCGAAACATCATCGTCGTCGCAGGCGAAGGAGCGCTGCCGAGCCGCGACTTCCTCTCCGAGCGCTGGGCCGAGGTTCAGGCCGAGCACCCGAAGGTTCCGGACCTCACCGACGCGATCGCCGGCCGTTACGAGAAGCTCGTCCCGACGCGGGACGTGCCGGTGTTGACGGATGACTACGCGCCCACCGACGCGCTCATCCTCGTCGATTAGGAGGGCTCGGCGACGAGGCGCGTTCCACCGAGCCCTCCTAGCCGAAGAAGGCTTTCGCGACCTCGTACCACTCGGGCGGGACGGTCTTCAGCTCCGCCGTGGCCTCCTCGAGCGAGACGTCGACGATGTCGTCGCCGTGCAGCGCGGCCATCCGTCCGAACCTGCCCTCGTGAACGAGGTCGGCCGCTTTCAGCCCGTAGCGGGTCGCGAGCACGCGGTCGCGCGGGGTGGGGGTGCCGCCGCGCTGCACGTGGCCGAGCACGGTCACGCGCGTCTCGTACCCGGTGCGCTCCTCGATCTCCCGGGCGAGCTCGGCGCCGACGCCGCCGAGCTTGACGTGGCCGAACTGGTCGGTCTCGCGCGCCTCCTCGCCGACGAGCCGGCGCTCGCCCGACTCGTAGGTCAGCTCGTAGCCCTCGCTGACAACGACGATCGAGAAGTCGAGCCCGCGCTCGTGGCGGCGGCGGATCTTCGCGCACGCCTGCTCCACGGTGATCGGCTGCTCGGGGATCAGGATCACGTCGGCGCCGCCGGCGATGCCGCTCATCACGGCGATCCAGCCGGTGTGCCGTCCCATCACCTCGACGACCATCAC
>JBDTVA010000091.1:0-5859 GCA_040007455.1 Actinomycetota bacterium
CAGGGCCGAACGCGACCTGGCCCCCGTTGTGGTTCGGGTACGGCTGGGCGACGAAAAGCCATTGTTTGCGCGTGCGCGTCAGCGCCTGCGTTCCGGCTGCGTTCGAGCGATACTCGACGACGCGCGTGTGGCCGTTCACATCGGTGTAGTTGACGAAGAAGCGCCGGTTCTTGGCGAACTGCGGGTGGAACGCGACTGACAGGAGGCCCTGTTCGCCGCCGGAGCGCACGAGGCGCCGGATGTCGAGGAACGGCGCCGACCGGTAGCGGCCGTTGGCCGCGAGCCGGATGCGACCGGCCTGCTCGACGACGTAGAGCCAGCCGGGCTTGTTGGCCGGAGCGGAGACGTGAACGGGGTCGCTCGCGCTCAGGATGCTTCGGAACGAGTACGCAAGCGCACCCGTCGACGACGGCTCGGCCGACGACCCCGAGGCCGTGCAGGCGGAGCCGACGAGCGCGACGAGCAAGACTGCGAACCCCCGGAGCACCCTCAGCCCTTGAGCAGCAGCCGCCGCAGGTCGTCCTCCTGGCCCGGCTCGAGGATCGCAAGCACCTGGTCGCCGGCCTGGAGCTTTGTCGAGCCGACGGCGATCTCGGCCTTCCCGTCTCGCAGCACGGAGATCAGCCGCGCGTCCTCGAGCGCGAGCTCGTCGACGCGCTTGCCGGCTGCAGGAGCTCCCGGCTCGATCTCCACCTCGACGATCTCGAGGTTCTCCTTCTTCAGCTCGAGCAGGTGGATCAGCTCGTGCGCCGGCACCTCGTGCTCGATCAGCCCGAGCACCATCTGCGTCGCGGACACCGTCTGCGGGATCTCGAGCAGATCGAAGACCTGCTGGTTTCGCGGATCGTTGACGCGGGCGATCACGCGCTCGACCTGGTACTTCTCGCGCGAGAGCTGGCCGATCACGAGGTTGTCCTCGTCGTCCCCGGTGACCGCGATCACGATCTCGGCCGGGCGCGCGATCCCGGCGCGCTCCAGCACGAACATCTCCGTCGCGTCGCCCAGCTGCACCTGGTGCTCGAACTCCTGCTCGAGCCGTTCGTAGCGGTCGGCGCGCTGCTCGACGAGCGTCACCTCGTGGCCACGGCGAAGCAGCGTCCGCGCGACGGTGGCGCCGACCTTGCCGCCTCCTGCGACGATCGCGAACATCAGCTGCGGACCCGGGCGGCGCGGACGCGCTCGGTCAGGGTCTCGTACGCGGTCTTCGTCGGGCAGACGACGTCGAGCCCCCGGGCCGCGTAGAAGTCTGCGCGCGCGGGGTCGAGGAGCCGAACGACAACGGTGTCGACCTCGAACATCTTCTGTGCGATCTGCGCGACGACGATGTTCGTGTTGTCCCCGTCGGTCGCGATGACGACGGCATCGGCGTTCTCGATCCCGGCCTTGCGAAGCGTCGGCACGTCCATGCCGTGGCCGATCACGAACCCGCCTTGCCAGCGCTCGCCGAGCCGTGCGAGCGCGGACTCGCTCTCGTCGACGGCGGTGACCTCCCACCCCTCCTCGGCCAGCGTCTTCGCGACGGTCGAGCCGACGCGACCGCAGCCAACGACAATCGCTTTCATGGCTGCAGCGTAGCCGTGCCGGACGCCGCCAGCTCCTCCTCCTCCAGCAGACCCTGCGGGTAGGCGATCACCATCACCTCGCACGGTGCCTTCCGCAGGACGTACTCGACGGTCGGGCCGAACAGGCGAGACTGCCGCCGCCAGCGCGGCGACGAGCCGAGCACGATCAGGTCGGCGTCCTGCTCGAGCGCCTGCTCGATCACGGCCGACCCGATCGCGCGCGCGCGGACGACCTCACCGTCGACCTCCACCCCGTGTTCGGCAGCGAGGAGCTTGGCCTCGGCGAGCGAGCTCGCAGCGCGCTCTTCCTGCTCGCGGAGCGGCGCGTCGAGGGGCTCGTCGAGCGGTACCGGGACGACGTGGATCGCCGTGATCGACCCGCCGTGCTCCTCCGCCAACCGAAGCGCGGTCGCGAACACTTCAACGCCGATCGGGCCTAGCTTGACCGGGACGAGGATCTTGCGGTACTCGCCTTCCTTCGAGGGGACGATGTCGGCCACGGCCGGCCGCACACGCGCGGTCAGCGCGGTGCCACGACTCCGTCGCACGAGCACGAACACCACGAAACCGGCCGCGAGCCACACGGGGCCGGCGATCCGCGCCGCCTCGTGCGTCGCGAGCGAGAGAACGAAGATCCCCGCGGTCAACGCCGCACCGAGCAGCCCGCCGACCGGCATCCACGGAGCGCGGAACGGCCGCGGCAAGTCCGGCTCGACCCGGCGCAGCCGCACGACTGCGAGCTGCGCCGCGGTGAACGCGAGCAGCACCCCGAAGCTGTAGAGGCTCGCGAGGATCACCGACGCGCGGCCGGCGATCGCGCTGCCGGCGAGCAGCGCGACCGCAACCGCCGCGGTCGAGACGATCGCCGTCGGCGAGTGGAGCGTCCGGCGGTTCAGTCGCTCGAACGCGTGCGGAAGCATTCCGTGCCGCGCGAGCGAGTACGACAGCCGGCCTGCCCCCGACATCGACGTCGTGACCGCGGCGAGGAGCACGATCACGCCGCTCACGGCGACGACGACCACGACCGCGTCGCCGAGCATGCCGGGGAGCTCTGCCGCGATCGCGTCGGCGATTCCCGCGAGCGGCGCGAGCCGCCAGCGCTCGCCGAGCGCGGTCGTCCCGTTCTCGACGGGAAAGGCGGAGATGCCGACGACGCCGATCGCGACCGAGACGGCGACCACGGCGCCGATCCCCGCGAAGAGGCTCCGGGGCAGCGTGCGTCCGGGCTCCCGCGTCTCCGACGACAGGTTCGCGACCGTCTCGAGACCGGTGTAGGCCAACATCGCCAGTGGCAGCGCAAACGCGAGCTCGTCCCACGCCGGATCGGTGCCGAGGTCGATCCCGCGGAACGCGTCCAGATCGAAGAGCAGCGCGAAGCCGAGCACGATCAAGAGGACGTGCGTGACGACGGCGACAACCGCGACGGCGACGGCGAGGAGGTAGAGCTGCGGCCGACGGACGAGCCTGATGCCAGACAGCACGACGATCACTGCGACGCCGACCACGACATCCCACGGCGAGTCGCGGAACGCTTCGAGCCCGAGTGCGGCCAGGTAGTGCGGGACGAACAGCGCTGCGAGCGCAGTCACGATCAGGTAGTCGAGGAGGAGCACCCAGCCGGTCGCGAAGCCAGCGGGGTCGTTGAACGCGCGCCGGACGAACAGCGCTGCACCGCCGGGCTCCGGGATCGCCGCGGTCCCCTCGGCGTACGAAAGCGCAACGAGCAGGAACACGAGACCTGCCACCAGCAGCACGAGCGGCGTCACTCCGAGCGCATAAAGCGCAACGACGCCGAGCGCGAAGTACAGCGACGACCCGATCTCGCCGTACGCAACGGAGGCGAGCGAGCCGCCGCCGAGCACCCGCGTCAGACCCTCGAACCGGCGCGCCATCAGCTTCTCCGCAGGAGGTAGAGGCGTCCTACCCCCGCTGCGACGAGGAGGACGCCGAGGAAGAGGCCAAGTCCGCCGCCCACACCTGAGGCGACCGTTCGCACGACGATCGCGACGCCGAGCGCGACGAGCAGGAGCGCGAGCACCTTCGTGATCACGCCGCGACCCGCCGCCCGGCGGTCACGAGCACCCGCACCGGACTCAGCTTGAGCACCTTCTCCGCGGTGCGTCCGAGGAGCCGCCGCCCGGGCAACGCCGTCCGGGGCGCGCCCACGACGATCAGCTCGGCGTTTCGCGCGGCGGCCTCGTCCACGATCGCGCGCGGGGTCGAGCGTGCGCGTACGAGCCGCGAGACGACCCTGACGCCGTACTCCTCGAGCAGGGCCTGCGCGTCGTCGAGCAGCTCGTCGGCGTCGTCCTGGAGAGCGCCAAGGTCGGCAGCGAGCGGGCGATCGAGCGCGACCTCGAGGACGTGCAGCACGACGATCGTCGAGCCGCGGTCTGCCGCGAGCCGGGCAGCTGCGATGAGCGCGTCCTCAGACTCGGGGGAGCGGACGACCGGGACGACGATCGTGCGGTACTCCGCGACGAGCGACGGGCCGACGATGAACGCCGGCGCCCGGCTCGTCTCCCGCAGCCCCAGCCCGAGGCGGCGCCGGTAGAGCGCGTAGATGGCGAACCCGAGCGCGAGCCACCCGAGACCGGCGTAGCGGGTCGTCGGCGTCTGGACGACGACCACGAGCCAGGCGGCGCCGGTCCCGAACGCTCCGAAGAGCGCGAAGACCGGCCAGTCGACACCCCCTAGGCGGAGGTTCGGACGACCGCGGAAGGGAAGCTCGTCGCCGCGCCGCCGGTAACGAAGCACGACGATCGACACGTGCGCGATCGTGAACGAGAGCATCGCGCCGAACGAGTACATCGTCCCGAGAAACTCGACGCGCCCCGGAAGCAACGTCACGATCGACGCGATGCCTGCGAAGACGATGAGCGCGATCCAGGGGGTCTTGAACGTCGGGTGGACGCGGCGGAAGACACCCGGCAGCTGTCGATACGACGCCATCGCGTAGGTGATGCGCGACGCGCCGATCACACCTGCGTTCGTGGCGATGAACAGGATCGTCGCCGCGAGGACGCCGACGTAGACCCTCAGCACGTCGAGGAACGCACCGGAGAGGCCGAGACCGTCGACGACGCCGAGCACCGGGTCGTTCTGGTAGCCGCCCTGCTCTGGGGGAAGCGCGAGCAGCGTCGTCTGCTCGCCGTCGATCTCCGTGACGGGCAGCGCCGAGAGTGCGACCGCGGGGAGCGTGAAGAAGATCGCGAAGACGGCAATCGCGGTGAGCAGGTATGCGCGAGGCACGTTCCGCGTCGGGTCGCGTGCTTCCTCGGCGAGGTTCGAGACGGTCTCGATTCCGGTGTAGGCGATCATCCCCACCGGGATCGCGAGCAAGAAGTTGCCCCAGGTCGGCGTCGCCCCCAGATCCACGTTGGCGACCAGGACGTCCGGGCTCAGGACGAGCACGAACCCGATCGCGACGAGGAGCAGTTGGGTCGCGAAGTCAACAACTGCGAGCGTTACGTTGAGAGCCGCGGCCTCGCGGATGCCGACGATGTTCACCCCGACGAGCAGCACGATCACGGTTGCGCCGACGATGATGTCCCAGGGGTTCGTCCGCAGCGGCTCCCAGAAGATCGACAGATAGTGCGGCACGAAGAACGCGGAGATCGAGATCGTGATCACGTAGTTGAGCATCTGCGCCCACGCCGCCCCGAAGCTGACGGTCTCGTTGAACGCATGGCGCGCGAAGCTCGACGAGCCGCCCGCCTCCGGGTAGCGCACGGTTCCCTCGGCATACGTCATCGTCGTGGCCGCGAAGATCACACCGGCGATCAGGAAGACGACCGGAGTCAGACCCAGCGCGAAGACTGCGGTGACGCCGAGCGCGTAGTAGATCGACGACCCGACGTTGCCGTAGACGGTCGCGAACAGGGAGGGTGCACCCAGCACCCGCTCGAGCCCCTGCTGGCGCCGACGCCTTGGCACCGTGTGACTCTAGTAGGCGATGCGGCGGTGACGCCGCGGGTGCTTTCCGGCCGCTAGCCGTGGATGGCGACGAGCAAGGGGATGATCAGGATCGCCACCACGTTCGCGATCTTGATCATCGGGTTGATCGCCGGGCCCGCAGTGTCCTTGTAGGGATCGCCCACGGTGTCCCCGGTGACCGCCGCGGCATGGGCCTCTGACCCCTTGCCGCCGAAGGCGCCGTCCTCGATCAGCTTCTTCGCGTTGTCCCACGCGCCGCCACCTGACGTCATCGCGATTGCGAGGAAAAGACCGGTCACGATCGTCCCGATCAGCAAGCCGCCGAGCATCTTCACCGAGATGATCCCGACGATGACCGGGA
>JBDTVA010000092.1:0-5857 GCA_040007455.1 Actinomycetota bacterium
GCCGCCGCGATGCTGCTCGGGCTCGCGGCGCTCGCCGAAGGTCGCGAGGTCGTCGTCTCGCGGGGGGAGCTGATCGAGATCGGCGACGGCTTCCGGATCCCGGACGTGCTCGCCCGTTCGGGTGCCCGCCTCGTCGAGGTCGGGACGACGAACCGGACGCGTGCCGGCGACTACGACAAGGCGATCGGACCCGAGACGGCGCTCCTCCTCCGCGTTCACCAGTCGAACTTCCGCGTCGTCGGCTTCACCGAGCAGCCGCACGTCGAGGAGCTCGCGGCCGTCGCGCGACGGCATGCACTGCCGCTCGTCGACGACCTCGGCTCCGGCGTGCTCGGCGCGCTGACGGACGAGCCGTCGGCGCGCGAGGCGCTCGCCGCCGGCGCCGACCTCGTCTGCTTCAGCGGCGACAAGCTGCTCGGCGGGCCGCAGGCAGGGATCGTCGCGGGCCGCGCCGACCTCGTCGAGCAACTGCGAAAGCATCCGCTGCAGCGCGCGCTCCGCGCCGACAAGCTGACGATCGCAGCACTCGAGGGGACGTTGCAGCTGCATCTGGACGCGCCCGAGCGGATCCCGGTCCTCCGCATGCTGCGCGAGCCCGCCGCCGCGGTGCGCGAGCGGGCGAACCGGCTCGCCGCGGCGGTCGGGGGAACGGTCGAGGAGACCGTCGCCCGCGTCGGGGGCGGCGCGCTGCCGCTCGCGGAGCTGCCGAGCTTCGCGTGCGCGGTCGACGAGGCGCTCGTCGGGCCGCTTCGCGCTGCCGCAACGCCCGTCGTCGGAATCGTCCGCGACGGCCGGCTGCTCCTCGACTGCCGAACGCTCGACGACGACGAGGTCGACGAGGTGGCCGCGGCGGTGCGCGCGGCGCGCTGATGGCGCTCACGGTCGGGACCGCGGGCCACATCGACCACGGCAAGACGTGGCTCGTGCGGGCGCTGACCGGCAAGGACACCGACCGGCTCCCCGAGGAGCGCGAGCGCGGGATCTCGATCGAGCTCGGCTATGCGCCGTTGGAGCTGCCCGACGGCACGCGGCTCTCGCTCGTCGACGTCCCGGGCCACGAGCGGTTCGTGCGCACGATGGTGGCTGGCGCGACCGGGATCGACCTCTTCCTGCTCGTCGTCGACGCGGGCGAAGGCGCTCGGCCACAGACGCACGAGCATCTCGCGATCCTGCGGCTGCTCGGCGTCGAACGTGGCGTCGTCGTCGTGACGAAGTCCGACTCGGTGGACGCCGACGCACTCGAGCTTGCGATCGCCGAGGCGCGGGAGCTCGTTCCGGGCGCGCCGGTCGTGCCGGTGAGCGCGAAGACCGGTGACGGCCTCGACGCGCTCCGCACCGCGCTCGCCGGCGTCGCTGCGCAGGTCGTCCCGAGCCTCGATGACGGCCCGACGCGGCTCTACGTCGACCGCGTCTTTTCGCTACGCGGTATCGGCACGGTCGTGACGGGCACGCTCTGGTCTGGGTCGATCGGCGCCGGCGACCGGCTGCGGATCGAGCCGGGAGGACTCGACGTGCGGGTGCGAAGCGTCCAGGTGCACGACCGAGACGTCGAGCGCGCTGAGTCGGGCCAACGGGTCGCGGTGAACCTCCCCGGCGTCGAGCGGCACGACCTCGGGCGCGGCGATGCACTCGTCACCCCGGACGCGTTCGCCACGAGCTACCGGCTCGACGTTCGGCTCGACGCGATCGCCGATGTTCCCGCGGCGGTCAGCGTGCACCACGGCACGTCGCAGATCGCGGCGCGGGTCGTGCGCGCCGACGACTCGCGCGCCCAGCTTCGGCTCGCCGCGCCCGTCGTCGCGGCCCGCGGCGACCGCTTCGTGCTCCGCGCCGAGACCACCGTCGGAGGCGGCGTGGTGCTCGACCCCGCTCCTCCGCGCCGGGTGGATGCCGAGCGGCTCGCTGTCGCCGAGGCTGGTGACGCGAGCGCGCTCGTGCACGAGCCGGTCCGGGCACGGGCGCTCGAGGTGCGCGGCTTCTCGGTCGGATCGCTCGCGCAGGCAGACGGCTGGGTGTTCGCACCCGAGTGGCTCGAGGACCTCCGCGCGGAGCTTCGCCGGCGGATCGCCGAGACCGACCCGCTCGATCCAGGTGTCCCGCCGCCGTCGGCCCCCTGGGCGGAGGCCGTCGTGCCGCTGCTCGGGCTCGAGCGGCGGGGAGCGAAGCTCTACGAGCCCGGAGCCGAGGCGGTCGTCGACGAGGAGGCGGCGGCCGAGCTCGAGAGCGCGCTCGAGCTCGCAGCCTACGAGCCCGTCGAGGTGGAGCGCGCGCTCGCCGGCGTCCTCGAGGCGCGCGGCCGCGTCGTCCTCGTCGGCGACGGTTCGGCGATCGGCCGCGCCGCGTACACGAGCGCACGTGACGCGCTGGTCGCCGAGTGCGAGGCCGCAGGCTCGATCACGCTCGCGCGCTTTCGCGACCTGCTCGGTACATCGCGCCGGCCGGCGCAGCTCCTGCTCGAACGGTTCGACGCGGATGGGCTGACGCGCCGCGTCGGGGACGCGCGCGTCCTGCGGGGGCGCGCTACGTCCTGAGCTCGAAGTGGAGAAGTTCCGGCCGGTGGTAGTGGCCCGCCGGGTCGAAGCGCTGGCGCTCCTCATACAGCCGGTCCGCTTCGAGGTCGGCGTAGAGCACGCCTTCCTCGCCGTACAGCGGCCCCGCGAGGTAGCCGCCGTCGGGGCCGAGGATCGCGCTGCCGCCGCGGCCGAGCAGATCGTCGCCGTCGAGGAGATCGCGCAGCGGGAAGTCGTCCGGGTAGGACTCGGCACGCTGGAAGTGGGACGGCGCGACGACGAAGGCGCGCGACTCGCGCGCGATGTGCACGAGCGTCGCCTGCCAGGCGTCGCTGTCGTCGGCGGTGGACGCGATGTAGATCTCGACGCCCGACTCGTAGAGTGAGAAGCGCGCGAGCGGCATGTAGTTCTCCCAGCAGATCAACCCGCCGAGCCGGCCGAGCGGCGTTTCGAACGCACGCAGCCCGCGGCCGTCGCCTTGCCCCCACACGAGCCGCTCGTGGTTCGTCGGCACGAGCTTCCGGTGATGCTCGGCGAGCCTCCCGTCGGGCGCGTGGTACAGGAGCGAGTTGTAGATCGTGCCCGGCTTCTCGGGGTCGACCTCGTTCACGCCCGTCACGAGCCAGACGCCGTGCTCGCGCGCAATCTCGCCGAGCCGGCGTTCCGCCTCGCTCGGTACCTCGAGCGACTCGCGCCGCAGCAGCGCAAACGCCGCCTTCGCGCGCGGGTCGGCCCAGCCCGCGAACGCCTTCGCCCAGCGTGACGACGGGTAGGCGGGAATGAAAGTCTCCGGGAAGACGACGAGCTGCGCACCGTTCTGTGCGGCCTCGGCGGTGAAGCGCGCGAGCTTCTCGATCGTCGCGTCGCGGTCGAGGATCACGGGCTCGACCTGCACGCACGCGACGCGGACGCTCGCTCGCATCTACATGCGTTCGACGGCGTCGCCGACCGCGATCTCGCCGTCGGTCAGGATGCCCGCGTTGAGCCCCGCACGGTGGACGTACGCCTTGATCACACCCTGGCGCGTCATGCCCTCGAGCGTCGCGCACGGCTCGCACAGCTCGACGCCGACACACTCGACGTCGCCGACGCGAAAGCGCTCGCCGACGAGCGCGTTCAGGTCGATCCGGCTCGTCAGCACGTTCCGGCGGCTCTCGTCCGCGCTGAGCTCGACGCCCGAGCCCGCCGCACCTTCCGCGAGCGCCTCGGCGGCGATCAGCGTCAGCGCTCGTCCCGGCGGCGCCTGCTCGTAGAAGTGGCGGTTCCCCTCGAGCCCACGTCCGGCGACTGCCAGCACGCGGTCGACCGGCAAGGGGAGCTGCTTCTTCTCGCCCGCGATGAAGATCCCCTCGACCCGTCCGCTCTCCACGACGAGACCCTACTGCGCGGGGCCGTGGCCGCCGCCGCCCGGCGTCTCGACGGTGACCACGTCACCGGCCGCGAGCTGCTCCGTTACCTTTGCAGGGAGCTCGCGGCCGTTCAGAAGGTTGCGCCCCGGTGCGGCGTCTGCCCCGCCCCGCACACCTCTCGGCCCGCGCGCTCGGCGCTCGGTGATCAGCGAGAGCCGGCAGGGCTCGAGCACGCGCAGCTCGCGCACGACGCCGTCCCCGCCGCGTCGCTCGCCGGCGCCGCCGGAGCCGAGCCGTAGCCCGTACCGCTCGACGCGGAGCGGGTACTGGAGCTCGAGCGCCTCGACCGGAGTCGACAGCGTGTTCGACATCGCGACGTGGACGCCCGAAGGTCCGTCGGCATCGGGGCATGCGCCCTGGCCCCCGCCGATCGTCTCGTAGTACGTGAAGCGCTCGTTGCCGAGCGTGACGTTGTTCACCGTGCCCTGGCCTTGCGCGGGTACGTCGACCGCGTGCGCGAGCGCGGCGAAGAGGACGTCCACGATCCGGCTCGAGGTCTCGACGTTCCCTGCCGCGACGGCCGCGGGTGGGCGCGCGTTGACGAGGCAGCCCTCGGGTGCCTTCACCGTCACGGGTGCGAACGCTCCGCCTGACGCCGGCAGGTCGGGGTCGGTCACACATCGGACGACGAAGTACGAGGCGGAGCGCGCGACTGCGAGCGGGCAGTTGAGATTCCCGTCGTGCTGGGGTGCGGTTCCGTCGAAGTCGATCTCGATTTCGTCGCCGGCGATCGTCACGGCCGCGCGGACGACGAGCTCGCCGCGGATGCCTTCGAGCACGTCCTCCGCCTCGTAGCGACCGTCGGGGAGCGCGGCGAGCGCCGCGCGGACGATGCGCTCCGAGTACGCGTACAGCTCGTCCATCGCGGCGGCAACGATCGCGCGCCCGCGCCGGTCGCAGAGCTCGTCCACGCGTAGCTCGGCCAGGCGATGCGCTGCGAGCTGGGCGCGGAAGTCGCCGCGTCGCTCCTCCGGGTTGCGCATTCGCGCGACGAGGCTAGCGAGCGTATCGTCGTCGAGCCTCGTCGGCGGGATCACGACTCCTTCCTCGTCGAGCGTGCGGGAGTCGGCGGGCATCGAGCCGGGCTCGACCGCGCCGACGTCCGCGTGATGCGCGCGCGAGACGGCGAACCCGAGTGCGGTGCGGGAGACCATCGTCACGTCGGGGAGGTGTGTGCCGCCCGCGTAGGGGTCGTTCAGGATCCAGACCTCGCCTGGCGCCGGATCGTGCGCTGCGACCGCTGCGACGGCGTCGGGCATCGCGCCGAGATGGACGGGGATGTGCTCGGCCTGCGCGATCATCCGGCCGCGCTCGTCGAACAGCGCGGTCGAGCAGTCGCGCCGCTCCTTGACGTTCGCGGAGAAGGCGGAGCGGATCAGGACGGCGCCCATCTCCTCGGCGACCGCTCGGAGCGACTCGCCGATCACCTGGAGGTGGATGTTCACGGTCTGGGGATGACTCGTCACGGTTTGGTCACTATCAGCGTGCTAGACCCATCCCTAACCCCCACCCACCCGGGGGGAACAAAGACGGTGGAGCCGGACTGCTCGAGCACGGCAGGTCCCCGCACGGTGAGCGGCTCCGCCTGCGGAAGCTCGAAGGCCGGTCCGGATCGCACGTCGGCCGTGCGTACGGCGACGAGCTCGATCGCGCGCGTGCGGTCGGCGTAGCCGTAGCGCTCGTCGTGCGCGCGGTGGAACGCGGCGGCGAGGTCCGGCTCCAGGGGAATCGTGAGCTCGAAGGACTGCCCGGCGTAGCGCAGGTCGGCCTCACCGTCCCGCGGCAGCTCGCCCGCTTCGTCCAGCGGTACCAGCCTGCTCTCGACGCAGTCCCGTCGCTCGTCGCTCGCCACGAGCCCGAGCGCAGAGAGCACTCCCGCCGACGCAGGAACGAGCACCGTGCGGATCCCGAGCTCCTCGGCGAGCGCGCACGCGTGCA
>JBDTVA010000093.1:0-5826 GCA_040007455.1 Actinomycetota bacterium
CGCCGTCGTCGATCTTGCGCGCGGCGTCGAGCGTCATCAGGCGGCAGGCGTGGATCCCCGCTGCGGAGTCGGCGATCCAGTTCTGCACCGTCTGCTTGTCGGCGAGGCGCGACCCGAACGCCTCACGCTCGAGCGAGTACGAGCACAGCAGCTCGAACGCGCGCTGCATCTGGCCGAGCCAGCGCATCACGTGGTGGATGCGCCCTGGCCCGAGCCGCTTCTGTGCGATTCGGAACCCGTCGCCGGGCTCGCCGAGGACGTTCTCGAACGGCACGCGCACGCCGCGGTACCAGACCTCGCAGTGCGTCGACCACCCGCTCCCCGCGTGGCCCATCACGGGAGTCGGCCGCACGACCTCGACCCCCGGCGTGTCGGCGGGGACGACGATCTGCGAGGCCCGCGCGTGCGGGGGCGCATCGGGGTCGGTGACCGCCATCACGATCCCGAACGCCGCGCCGTCGGCACCCGACGAGAACCACTTGTGCCCGTCGATCACCCACTCGTCGCCGTCGCGCACTGCGCGCGTGCGGAGCGTCGTCGGGTCCGACCCGGACACCTCAGGCTCGGTCATCGAGAAGAACGAGCGGATCTCGCCCGCGACGAGCGGGAAGAGCCAGCGCTCCTTCTGCGCCGGCGTCCCGAACAGGTGCAGGATCTCGGCGTTCCCGGCGTCGGGGGCCTGGCAGCCGAAGACGAGCTGCGCATACGTCGAGCGGCCGATCTCCTCGTTCAGGAGCGCGTAGGCGAGGAAGCCTTTGCCGGTCCCGCCGGCCTCGGGCGGGACGTGCGGCGCCCAGAGGCCGGCGTCCTTCACCTTCGCCTGGAGGGAGCGGATCAGCTCCTTGTCGTCGGTGGAGAGGGCGCGCTCGTTCGGGTAGACGTGCTCCTCCATGAACGCGCGGTAGCGGGCACGGAGGCCGGTCAGCTCGTCGGTGGGAGCAAGGTCGGCGATCGCCACACGGTTAGCATCGCAGGTCATGCGCCTCGGCTTCTACATGGGGTACGCGCAACCGGGGACGAACCCGCTCGAGCTCGTCGAGCTGGCCCAGGAGGCGGAACGGCTCGGCTACGACTCGGCCTGGGCCGCTGAGGCGTGGGGCACGGACGCGGTCAGCGTGCTCAGCTGGCTCGCCGCGACGACGACGACGCTGAAGATCGGCTCCGCCATCCTCCAGATCCCCGGCCGCACCCCGGCGAACGCGGCGATGACGGCGGCGACGCTCGACCTGCTGTCCGGCGGCCGCTTTCTGCTCGGGCTCGGAACGTCGGGACCGCAGGTCGTCGAGGGCTGGCACGGCGAGCCGTGGGGGAAGCCGTTGACGAAGACCCGCGAGTACGTCGAGATCATCCGCACCGTGCTGCGGCGCGAGCTGCTCGAGCACCACGGCGAGCACTACGACATCCCGTACTCGGGGCCCGGCGCGACGGGGCTCGGCAAGCCGCTGAAGCTGATGGCGCGCCCGCTCCGCGCCGAGATCCCGATCTACCTCGCGTCGATGGGGCCGAAGTCGGTCGAGCTCGCGTTCGAGATCGCGGACGGCTGGATCCCGCTCTTCTTCCAGCCGGAGCGCGCACGCGAGATCTTCCCGATGAGCGGGGCGCGCGACGGCTTCGACATCGCGCCGAGCGTGCCGGCGGTGCTGCTCGACGACGTCCAGGCCGCACGCGACGCGCTCAAGGCGTACTACGCGCTGTACATCGGCGGGATGGGCGCGCGCGGGAAGAACTTCTACAACGAGCTCTTCGCCCGCTACGGGTACGAGGACGACGCGCGCCGGATTCAGGATCTCTACCTCGACGGGAAGCAGCGCGAGGCGATCGCCGCGGTGCCGGACGACTTCGTCGACGCGGTCGCGCTCGTCGGCCCGAAGGAGCGCTTCGCCGAGCGGCTGGACGCGTTCCGAGAGGCGGGCGCGACGACGCTCCTCGTCTCGACGCGGGATCCCGCCGCGCTCCGCGCCGTTGCAGAACTGACGCAGTGAGAGAGGCCCTCGAGGCGAAGCTCGGCCCGATCTCGTCAACCCACCTGCTCGCGGGCGGCGCGTCGAAGGAGGCGTGGGCGGTCGACCTCGCCGACGGGACGGAGCTGCTCGTGCGCCGCGCGAGCGTCGGCGTCATCCACCGCGACACGTTGACGCTCGAGCAGGAGTTCCAGGTGCTCGAGGCAGCGGTGGCCGCGGGCGTCGCAGCGCCGCGCCCGGTGCAGTACCTCGGCGACATCGACGGGCACGAGGCCTTCGCGATGGAGCGCGTGCGCGGCGAGACGATCGGGCGGCGCATCGTCCGCGACCCGCCGGCTGCGCTCCCTCTGCAGCTCGCAGACCAGCTCGCGCTCATCCACTCGATCGAGCCGCTCGACTTCCTGCCCCGCGGCAGCGCGATCGCGCGCTTCTACGACGAGCTCGACTCGGTCGGCGAGCCGCACCCCGCGATCGAGTACGGGCTCGCGTGGGTTCGCGAGCGGCTTGCCTCTCCCGACGCTCCGACGTTCTGCCACGGCGACTTCCGCGTCGGCAACTTCGCGGTCGACGCGGACGGCCTCGTCTCGGTGCTCGATTGGGAGTTCGCGCACGTCGGCGATCCCGTCGGCGACGTCGCGTGGCCGATCGTGCGCGCCTGGCGCTTCGGTGCCGAAGCGCGCCGGCTCGGCGGGGTGGGGGAGGTCGAGCCGTACCTCGAGCGCTACAACGAGCTGACCGGGCGCGAGATCACGCTCGAGGAGCTCGGCGTCTGGGAGGTCTTCGGCAACGTCAAGTGGGCGGTCGGCTGCCTGACGCAGTGCCGCCGCCACCTGAACGGGCAGGACCGGAGCGTCGAGTACGCAGTGCTCGGCCGGATGGCCGCCGAGATGGAGTACGAGCTCCTCAACCTGATCGAGCATGCCTGACCGTCCCGACGCGTCCGAGCTGATCGAGGCGGTCTTCGAGTTCCTCGCGGGCGAGGTGCTGCCGATCGCCGACGACCAGCGGCTGAAGTTCCGCACGCTCGTCGCGATGAACGCCCTCGGGATCGCGCGGCGGGAGCTCGAAGCGTCAAGTAACACTGTGTTACTTGACGATGGGCAGCTCGCCGACCTGGCCGCTCGGATCAGGGCCGGCGAGTCCGTCGACCTTGCGTTGCTCAAGGCGCACGTCGCGGAGAAGCTCCGCATCTCGAACCCCGCCTACCTCGAAAAGTACGAGTGAGGCGCCGCCTCTACCTGATGCGGCACGGCGCGGTCTCGTACTTCGACCACGGACGGCCGCTCAAGCCCGAGGACGTGCCGCTCACGGTCGCCGGCCGCGACCAGGCGTACGCGGCGGCGTCGATGCTCCGCGGGATCGACCTCGACCGCGTGATCACGAGCGGCCTGCCCCGCACGGTGGAGACCGCGCGGATCGTCGCGCCGGATCTCGAGCCCGAGGCCTGGCCCGACCTGCGTGAGCTCGAGACCGGCAGGCTCGCCGACATCCCCGAAGCAGAGCTCGAGCGCGCCTTCACTCAAGCCTTCCGCGATGTCGTGCCCGAGGACGCGCGCTTCCTTGCGGGCGAGACGATCGGCTCGCTCTTCGACCGCGTCCTGGCGGCGATCGACCGCCTGCTCGCGGCTGACGACTGGGACGTCGCGCTCGCCGTCCTCCACGGTGGCGTCAACCGCGCCATCCTCTCCCGCGCCCTCACCGGCGGGCACACGTTCCTCGGCAACCTCGAGCAATCCCCGGCCTGCGTCAACATCCTCGACGTCGGCGACGACTGGATCGTGCGTGCGGTCAACGTGACGCCGTACGATCTGGCACACCTGGAAGGCAGGTCAACGACGATGGAGGAGCTATGGCAGCAGTTCCGGAGCACGTAGAGCGCGACCAGGTTCTCGAGCTGATGCGGCGCGAGGTCTCTCCCGAGGAGCACGAGGAGATCCGGGAGCTGTGGAAGAAGCACTCGAAGGCGGAGGACGACCGTGACCTCCCAGGGCTGATCTCGACCCTGACCCCGGACTGCGTGTACGAGGTGCGCCCCGACGGCGTTCGCTGGGAGGGCCACGACGGAGCCACTCGCTTCTACATGGAGCTGCTCGGCGCGTTCCCCGACATCCACTTCGACCTGACCGACATCGTGATCGGCCCGCAGGGCGTCTGCGAGTGGGCGCGCGTCAGCGGCACACACGAGAACAAGTGGCTCGACTACGAGCCGACGGGCCAGTTCCTGACGTGGAACGTCGTGATCCTCTTCCCGTGGGACCGCGAGCAGCGCCTGTTCAGGGGCGAGAAGGTGTACTCGGACGCGCAGATGCTCCTGCTTCCACGCGGCTGAGGAAACGCGACACGAGCCCCGCGAGCGCGTCGGGGATCTCGAGCGACAGGTTGTGCCCGTGTCCGGCGAGCTCGACGTACTCCACGTCGCGGAGCCGCGCGACGAGCATCCGCCCGTTCTCGACCGGGACGATCAGGTCCTCGTCGCCGTGCACGACCAGTGCGGGGACAGACACACGCTCCGCCTCGCAGCCCTCGCGGTAGAACGCGTAGCACGCTTCGGCGTGCTTCAGGATCGCCTCGTAGGACGTGGGCTGCGCGACGCGGAGCGACACGAGCTCCTCGAACCTCTCCGGGTTGGCCTCCGTCCACCCGGGCGCGAACGTGAACGGGATCGTGCGTCGGGCGAACTCCTCCGGCGAGGTTCCGAAGGCGTCCTCGAACGCACGTGCGACGTGGAACGGACGGGGAACGCGGCCCGGTCCGCCGCCGCCGGTGCCGAGGAGCACGAGAGACCGCACGAGCGCGGGCTGCGCCAGCGCGAGCGTCAACGCCACGTACCCGCCCATCGAGAGGCCGACGACGTGCGCAGGTCCGTCGAGCAGCGCGGCGGCGTCGTCGGCCATCGCCTGCACGGTCTCGCGTGCCGGCTCGTCTCGAAGCGCGCCCGTCCCGGCGGCTTCGAAGAGCACGACCGGCCGCTCGCGCTCCAGCACGGCCGCCACGTCCCGCCAGACCCAGGCGCCCTGCCCGAGCCCGGCGATCAGCAGAACGGGTTCGCTCAGAGGCGCTCGACGAGCATCGCCATGCCCTGTCCGCCGCCGACGCACATCGTCTCGAGCCCGATCGTCTCGTCGCGCGTCCGGAGGTCGTTCAGGAGCGTGCACATGATGCGTGCGCCCGTCATCCCGTACGGGTGGCCGAGCGCGATCGCGCCGCCGTGCGGGTTCACCTTCTCGCCGAACGGGTCGACGCCCAGCTCGCGGCAGACGGGGATCACCTGCGCGGCGAACGCCTCGTTCAGCTCCATCACGTCGACGTCGTCGATCGTCATGCCTGCCTGCTTCAGCGCGTTCCGCACGGCGCCGATCGGGCCGACACCCATGATCTCCGGCTCGACGCCCGAGACTCCCGACGCGATGATCCGTGCGAGCGGCGTCAGGCCGAGCTCGCGCGCACGCGTGTCGCTCATCACGACAACAGCGGCCGCGCCGTCGTTCAGCGGGCACGAGTTCCCGGCCGTCACCTTCCCGCCCGGCTTGAAGGCGGGGTCGAGCGACGCGAGCTTCTCCAGCGTCGAGTCCGCCCGGGGGCCGTCGTCCTTCGCGACACCGTTCCACGGCGTGAGCTCGCGCTCGAAGAACCCGGACTCCTGCGCCGCGACCGCGCGCTCCTGCGAGCGCTGCGCGTAGCGGTCCATCTCCTCGCGCGAGACGTCCCACTGCTCCGCGACGTTCTCGGCAGTCAGACCCATCGGGATGTAGACGTTCGCGATCGCCGCGTCGTCGCCGAACAGCTTCGGGTGGAGCTCCTCCGTGTCCTTCGGGTAGCCGTTGACCTGCGTGATCGACTCGACCCCGCCGGCGACGAACGCGTC
>JBDTVA010000094.1:0-5807 GCA_040007455.1 Actinomycetota bacterium
CTCGTCCGGCTCGTCAACTCCGTGATCTTCCAGGCCGCCGAGGACGGCGCCTCCGACGTCCACTTCGAGCCCCAGGAGGACTCGCTCGTCGTCCGCTTCCGGATCGACGGCGTGCTCCAGGAGGTGCAGCGCATCCCGAAGCGGATGACGCCCGGCGTCACGACCCGCCTGAAGGTGCTCGCGAAGCTCGACATCGCGGAGCGCCGCAAGCCCCAGGACGGTCGCATCTCGCTGAACGCGGCCGCCGCGGGTCGAATGCTCGACGTTCGTGTCGCGACCCTGCCGACGGTCGAGGGCGAGTCCGTCGTCATGCGTCTCCTCGACAAGTCGAAGAAGCCGCCGACGCTCGAGGCGCTCGGCCTCTCGGTGGAGATGCAGGCGAAGCTCACAGAGCTCGTCATGCGTCCGACCGGCGCGCTCCTCGTCACGGGGCCGACCGGCTCAGGTAAGTCGACGACCCTCTACGCGGCGTTGAGCCAGATCAACCGCCCCGAGATCAACATCATCACCGTCGAGGATCCGGTCGAGTATCGGCTTGCCGGGATCAACCAGGTGCAGATCAACCCGCGCGCGGGTCTCACGTTTGCGTCGGCGCTGCGCTCGATCCTGCGTTCCGACCCTGACGTTGTGATGGTCGGCGAGATCCGCGACGGCGAGACCGCCAAGATGGCGATCGAGGCGGCTCTCACGGGTCACTTCGTGCTTTCGACGCTGCACACGAACGACGCCCCCGGCGCGCTCACGCGGCTGAACGAGATGGGCGTCGAGCCGTTCCTCGTCGGCGCGGCCGTCACCGGCGTGCTCGCGCAGCGCCTGGCGCGAAAGCTCTGCACGCATTGCTGCGAGATGTACACGCCGTCCGTCGACGAGCTCTTGAGGGCGCGCGTCTCGCCCGACGTCGCGGCCGCCTCCGACGGGATGGCCTTCTACCGCAAGCGCGGCTGCCCGCGCTGCAACCAGACCGGGTACAAGGGCCGGATCGGCGTCTACCAGCTGCTCACGATGTCCGAGCAGCTCGAGTCGCTGGCCGTCCAGAAGGCCTCACGCGAGGACCTCGAGCGTGCCGCCCTCGCCGAAGGCATGCGAACCCTCTGGGACGACGGCCTGGCAAAGGTCGCCGCCGGCCTCACGTCGATCGAAGAGCTCGCCCGCGTCAGTATCTGAGAAGTCGCCGGCTGCGCCGGCTCAACTTCTCAGATCTCCTTGTTCATCGAGCGCAGCGAGCGCGGACGGGCAAAGCCCGCCCGCGCGGCGTCAAGCAGAGAGGTCGTGCCTGCTACCCAGAACGCCGTCGGCGGAAGTAGCCAAGGGCGGCTAGCACGACAACAACGATGATGACAATCCAGAGCCAGGTCGGCACGTGATCCTTTCGTTGGGCGTGCCGACTCTACTACGAGCCTCCGGCTAGCACGACTTCCGACGGGAATGTGCCGCCGGCGCGGCGTGGCTTTGCCGCGCCGCGTTCACTGCGGTTGTCGGGAGCTCGTTACCGATTGAAGTTGAGCCGCCGAAGGCGGCGACTTCAATCGGCTGTGATGTCGCAGCCGAGGTACATCAGCGCCTCGACCGCTTCCGTGACGAAGGCCGTCGCCTCCGTCGCGTTCGCAAAGGTGTACGGGCCGGGCTGCACCGTGCTCGCGCCTGAGCCGGCGGGATAGACCTGGGCCTCGACGACGCATGAGTCGCCGTGGTCGACCGCTCGGAGGACGGCGATCGAGCGGCCGTCTCGCTTGGCGTGGCGCACGAAGAGCTGCTGCCCCGCGGTGGCCTCGCTCGCGCTCATCAGCGCAGTGCGTTCAACGCGGACTGCGCAACGGTCTCGCGGTCGCGGAAGCCGTCGAGCGTGTTCGCCAGCTTGCCGCCCCTGGTGAAGAGGAGCACCGTCGGCGCGCGAAGCATGACGCCGAGCTTGAGTGTCAGCGCCTCGGCCTCGCGGCCGCGCTCGATCACGTTCAACGAGACGAACCCTGCGCCGACGGCGGCTGCACCGGCCGCGGCCTCGTCGCGCGACATCGCGTCGATCTTGCCGCCCGTCCCCCACAGGGAGACGACGACGACGTTGTGGCTGCGCAGCGCGACCATGATCTGGATCGGCAGTCCGTTCGTTGCGACGCCGCGGGTGGCGGGCGCTGCGGCCGGCTTTGCGGCCTTGGCCGTCGGAGCCTTGGCAGCCTTCGCAGTCGGCTCCGCGACGGCCGGAGTCGCCAGGGCTTTCTTGGCGGCCGCCGCTGCCTTCGCCTTGGCCGCGACCTTCTTCGCGCGGGCCGGGGCGTCGAGGAGTCCCTGCTTCTTGGTCGGGAGCGCGATGGCGGTGGGCTCGGCCGCGGTCTCGCCGCCCATCAGCATCATCCCGAGGCCGAGCACGAGCGCGCCGAGGACGCCGAGGAGGGCGAAGATCTTGACCGCAGGGGAGACCGCAAGGCTCACGTGAGAGGTATCGGCACTCCGGAACCCGCCCTTGAACCCTTAGCCCGCGAGGGAAAGCTCGTCTGCCCGGACGCTGACGGGGCGCCCGTCGGGCAGGTAGTTCAGGGGACCCTTCCAGCGGATCGTCCAGGGGCCGTGCGGCACCGCGAACTCGACGACCTGGGAGGCACCGGCGCGGACGACGACCGTCCTCTGGCGTCCCTGCCAGCGGAAGACCACGCGGCTCTCCGGAGCCCGGTCGGGCAGGGCGAGCCGGAGCCTGAGCGTTCCACCCTGCCCCCAGACCCGCACGAAGCCGGAGTTCGCGAGCCAGCCGTCGTAGAAGCGGCCGCCCGCCAGGAGCCGCAGGCGCGGGGTGCCGACCGGCCGCCAGAGCTCGAAGAGGCCGTTCGTGGCGACACTCTTCGCGCCGCGGAGCTCGGCAGTCACGCCGTACTCGTTGAGCAGGAGCGCGCGCCGTAGCGGACGACCTTCGACGAGCAGCGCACCGTCGCTGCGAATGACGACGCGTGGCGCCGAGAACTTGTCCGGACCGTCGGCACCGCGGAGCCTGACGAGCTGGTCGATCGAGCGGTTCCAGAACATCTGCTCGAGCGGCAGTTCGCGCCGCGTCCCCGGGGTGTTCACGAGGGTGACGTCGCCCACGTTCGCGCTGTCGATCCAGCCGGCGTCCGCAGGGAAGTAGGTTTCCCGCGCCCGCTGCGCGTAGCGCGAGTCCAGCGACCAGGCGCCGTACCCGACGAGCGCGAGCAGGACCCCCATCACCGCGAGCGCCGGGCCGGCGAACCGTGGCCGGTAGGCGACGGCGACGGCCGAGCCCGCGAGCACTGCGACGGCT
The DNA here is from genome assembly GCA_040007455.1 of Actinomycetota bacterium. Taxonomy (GTDB): domain Bacteria; phylum Actinomycetota; class Thermoleophilia; order Gaiellales; family Gaiellaceae; genus JACCTU01. Next base: position 3,266 of record JBDTVA010000094.1, read on the forward strand.
GCTGCGACGAGGAAGGACGCGTTCGCGTAACCCACGCCTTCGGAGAGGCGGTAGACGCCCATCAGCAGCGGCGAGTCCTGACGCCCGTGGTCGTCGACCCACCCAGCGAGCGGGAAGCGCGCCGACACGGCCACCAGCACCGCGGCGATCACCGCGACCGCCCCGCGCACGCGGCCGCCGCGTCCGAGCGACAGGCCGAACGCGAGCAGGAGCAACGGGATCAGCGTGAAGAGGTAGCGCTCCTGGAACCGACCGCCCGGCGCGCGGTCGGCGTTCGTCGCGAAGAGCACGGCCTCGAGAAACAAGCCTGCCGCGAAGCAGACGGTGAGCGCCGCGAAGGCGCGCTCGACACCGGGGCGAGGCCGCGCCAGGACGACGAGCGCACCCGGCACGACGAGCCAGCCGGCTGCGTAGGCGAGGAGCATCGAGTCGACCGCGAACCAGTGGAGCAGCGCCCCCGGGTCGACGTGGAAGTCCGCGATCCCCGAGTAGTAGCCAACCCCCTTGACCGCGACCGGGATCGCGGCGAGCGCGAAGAGGCCGAAGGTGAGCTTCAGGCGCCGAAGCCCCGTGCGGGCGACGAGCGCCGCGGCGACGAACGCGACAGGGAGCACGATGAACTGGATCCGCGCGAAGGTCGCAAGCCCTGCCAGCGCCACGAAGCCCGCCTGGTTCCACCGCGTCGGCCGGTCGAGCGCGCGCACGCCGAGATAGATCGCACCGAGCACGAGCGGGTATGCGATCGGCTCCGCGAGGATGTACGCCACATAGAAGAGGTCGGGCACGAGGACGGCGAGCACCGCGGCCGCGAGCGCGAAGCCCTTGGCGAGGTCGAGCCGTCGAGCGAGCAGGAAGACCGGCACCGCGGCGAGGGACATCGCGACGGCATTCAGAGCCTGCGTGAGGCGCAGCGCGACGCCGGCGTCGCCGAAGAGCCAGAACGGTGCGGTGAGGATCGGCTCGAGGAGAGCCGGGAAGCTCGCGGCGTCGCCGCGGATCGTCGGCCGGCCCGTGGTCGCGAGCTCGTGGGCGAGCGTCGAGTAGATGTACTCGTCGGCGAAGAAGAGGGGGGTCGGATGCGAGAGCGCGAGCAGGAAGCGGACCAGGGCGCTCACCCCGACGATCCCTGCGAGCAGAGCGAAGGTCGAGAGCGCGAAGGGCACCGTCCGCGCGGAAACGCCCACGCGGCGGGCTACGACGTCCACAGCGGCCACCTTCCGGCTATCGGCAGCGGGCTGCCTCCCCTTGAAAACGAGAAGGGCGCGGTCTCCCGCGCCCTTCTCGATTCAAGCGATGGCCGGTGTTACGGGCCGGCGCAGGCCAGGGTGGTGATGTCGCCACCGGGGCCCTGCTTGTACCAGGACTTCGTCCCGACCGAGCTGCGGAGGCAGTACGAGACGGTGTTCGACGTGCCCAGGATGACGACGTTCTTGACGCCCTGGTCGTAGGACTTCATGTCGGTCAGGTCGAGACCCGAATAGCCCTTCGAGTTGTCAGCGTTGTAGGCCTCGACGGCCGGGATCGCTGCGCGCACGTTCGCCTTGGCGGCCGAGTTGTTCGCCCGGTCGCGGAAGGAGAGGTACGACGGCACCGCGATCGCCAGCAGGATGCCGAGGATGATGATGACAACGAGGAGCTCGATGAGCGTGAAGCCGCTCTCGTTCCGAGCCAGCCGCTGCCTGATTGACTGAACCATTGACGCTCCTTGGGGTGAGTTGGTGGTCCTGGCAGGTATCGGCCGGAGCGCAGGCCAGGCAGTAGCCCCGAATGAGGGATCGCATCACCCGCGCTGGGGGATGCCGCCAAAAGCTGACGAGAACCCGCCGGAAGGCTCAGACGCAGGTATTCAAGGAGTCCGGACCCACTGCCGATAGCTCGTCCGAGGGACTGACCGGCATGCGGACCAACTCAATCGACGACCTTCTGGAGCAGATGGTGGCGCGAAGCGCCTCCGACCTCCACGTCAGCGTGGGCTCGCGCCCGGCGATCCGTGTGCACGGCCAGGTCGAGCGCCTCGAGGAATACGACGAGCTGACGCCCGAGGACACCCAGCAGCTGATGTACCAGATCCTCTCGAGTGAGCAGCAGAAGAACTTCGAGATCAAGCGCCAGCTCGACTTCGCGCACGGCGTTCCGGGTCTGGCCCGTTTCCGCGTCAACGTCTACTTCCAGCGCGGCTCCGTCGGCGCGGCCTTCCGTCTCATCCCAGAGGCGATCAAGACGCTCGAAGAGCTCGGCCTCCCGCCGTCGCTTCACACGCTTGCCGAGAAGCCGCGCGGCCTCGTCCTCGTGACCGGCCCGACTGGATCAGGTAAGTCGACGACGCTCGCCTCTCTGATCGACGAGGTGAACCGCACGCGCGCCGAGCACATCCTCACGATCGAGGACCCGATCGAGTTCGTGCACCGTCACAAGCGCTGCATCGTCAACCAGCGCGAGATCGGCGTCGATGCGCCGAGCTTCGCCGAAGGCCTTCGCGCCGCGCTTCGCCAGGACCCCGACGTGATCCTCGTCGGCGAGATGCGCGACCTCGAGACGATCT
>JBDTVA010000095.1:0-5799 GCA_040007455.1 Actinomycetota bacterium
GTCAGTTCGCGGGTCATGCATCACGCGCCGTGCAACGTGCTCGTCGTTCGCTGACGGCCAGCCGACGCACGTCGGCCGCCGGCGCCTGGGCAAGAGGCGCCGGCGGCTTCGGACGGACGTAACGTCGCGCTGAGGGGCTTCCGGCTTAGGATCGTCCCTCACCGTGGTCCCCCTGCTCTCTCTCGAACACGTAACGCGGACGTTCGGGGGGCTCGTCGCCCTCGACGACGTCTCGCTCTCGGTCGAGCGCGGGCAGATCGCAGGGCTGATCGGGCCGAACGGGGCGGGCAAGACGACCGCCTTCAACGTGATCACCCGGCTCTACAAGCCGGACTCGGGCCGCGTCCTCCTCGACGGCAAGGACCTCCTGCGCACGCGGGCTCACAAGGTGGTCGGGCTCGGGGTCGCGCGCACGTTCCAGAACGTCGTGCTCTTCCCGCTGATGACCGTGCTCGAGAACGTGCTCGTCGGGACGCACTCGCGGCGGTGGTTCTTCTCGGAGCGCGCCGCGCGGAGCGACGCGGAGGAGGCGCTCTCGTACCTCGGGCTCGAGGCGCTCGGCCCTAGACCGGCCGGCGGGCTGCCCTTTGGCACGCTCAAGCGGATCGAGCTCGCGCGCGCGCTCGTCTCGCGCCCGCGCCTGCTCCTGCTGGACGAACCCGCCGGCGGCCTCAACCACGAGGAGGTCGAGAAGCTCGGCGCGCTGATCCGCCAGATCAAAGGCGACTACGACCTGACGATCCTGCTCGTCGAGCACCACGTGAACCTCGTGATGTCGATCTCCGACCGCGTCCACGTCCTCAACTTCGGGCAGAAGATCGCGGAGGGAACCCCGGCCGAGGTGCAGACGAACCCCGCGGTGATCGAGGCCTACCTCGGGACGGCCGATGCCGCTGCTTGAGCTTCGGAACGTCGAGGCGCGCTACGGCCCGATCAAGGCGCTGCACGGCGTCTCGCTCACGCTGGACGAGGGTGAGATCGTCGCGCTGCTCGGCGCGAACGGCGCCGGCAAGACGACAACGCTGCGCGCGATCTCCGGTGCGGTGCGCAAGACCGGCGAGATCGCTTTCGACGGGCGCTCGATCGCGCAGCGCTCGACCGAGCGGGTCGCGCAGCTCGGTGTCGGGCACGTGCCGGAGGGCCGCGGGCTCTTCGCCGAGCTCTCGGTCTGGGACAACCTGCGCATGGGCGCCTACGTGCGCGGCGAGCGGAAGACCTTCAAGCAAGAGGCGCCGCGCGTGCTCGGCTACTTCCCCTGGCTCGAGGCACGCAAGTACCAGCAGGCCGGCACGCTGAGCGGCGGCGAGCAGCAGATGCTCTCGCTCGCCCGCGCGCTCGTCTCGCGGCCGCGGCTGCTGATGCTCGACGAGCCGTCGCTCGGCCTCGCACCGACCGTCGTCCAGGAGCTGTTCGCGATCGTCAAGCAGTTGAACGCCGACGAGGGCCTCAGCGTGCTCGTCGTGGAGCAGAACGCGAACATCGCGCTCGACGCGTCTGCACGCGCGTACGTGCTGGAGGTCGGCAAGATCGCCGTCGAGGGGACGAGTGCCGAGCTGCGCAGGCATGAAGGCGTCCGCCGGAGCTACCTCGGATACTGATGGCGGAGTTCCTTCAGCAAGTGGTGAGCGGGCTCGCGTCGGGCGCGATCTACGCGAGCCTCGCGCTCGCACTCGTCCTGATCTACCGCGCGACCGACGTGATCAACTTCTCGCAGGGCGAGATGGCGACCTTCACGACGTACGTCGCCTGGTCGTTGATGAACCACGGCGTCGCGTACTGGCCCGCGTTCGTGCTCACGCTCGCGATCGCGTTCCTCGGAGGGGTCGCCGTCGAGCGAGTCGTGATCCGCCCCGTCGAGCACCGGCCGGAGATCGTGATCGTGATCGTGACGATCGGGATGCTGATCGCGATCAACGGCCTGACCGGATGGATCTGGGGCGCTGACGTGAAGTCGTTCGACAGTCCGTTCCCGAACACGACGCACGACATCGCTGGCGTGACCGTCTCGACGCGCGACCTCGGGACGATGGGAGTCTGCCTGGTCACGGTCGTCGCCCTCTGGACGTTCTTCCGCTTCACGACGCTCGGGCTCGCGCTGCGCGCTTCCGCAGTCAACCCTCAGGCCAGCCGGCTGCTCGGCGTCCGCGTCGGCTGGATGCTCGCCCTCGGCTGGGGCCTCGCCGCGGTGCTCGGCGCGGTCGCCGGGATGATGGCTGCGCCGACGATCTTCCTCGACCCGAGCATGATGCTCATCGTCCTGATCTACGCGTTCGCGTCGGCGGTGCTCGGCGGGATCGACAGCCCGATCGGAGCGGTCGTCGGCGGACTGCTCCTCGGCGTGATCGTAAACGTGCTCGGTGCGTACGTCGTGCCTGCCGAACTGCGGCTGCCGACTGCGCTCGCGATCCTGCTGCTCGTCCTGGTCATCCGCCCGCAGGGATTGTTCGGCCACTTGGCGGTGCAGCGAGTATGAACCCTTACGCCCTCTCCGCCCTCAAGGTGGCGTTCTTCGCGGCCGCCGCGGGCCTGGTCGCGGTGCTGCCTCGGCACATGGGCGAGTTCCGCCTCTCGCAGTTCACGTTCGTCGCGATCTACTTCATCGCGCTGCTCGGGCTGAACATTCTGACGGGCTACAACGGCCAGATCTCGCTCGGCCACGGCGCCTTCATGATGGTCGGCGCGTACGTGAGCGCCGTGCTCTCGCTCGGCCGACCGGGGCTCGAGGCGCTGCTGTTCGAGCCACCGGACTGGCTTCCGCTCGGCGACGGGTTGCGGCCGATCTTCACGCTCCCGGTCGCCGGTCTCATCACGGGCGTCGTGGGCCTTCTCTTCGGACTGCCGGCCCTCCGCCTCGCGGGGGTCTCGCTCGCGCTCGCCACCTTCGCGGTCGCCGTCTCGCTGCCGCAGCTCGCCAAATGGGCGCGGCTCGAGGACCTGCCCGGCGGCGGCGGCGGTCTCGTGCTCAACCTCCCGACGACGCCGTTCGGCTGGGACATCTCCACACGACACTGGCTCTACTACGAGGCCTGGGTGACCGCGGGGATCCTCTTCCTCGCCGCCTGGCTGCTCGTGCGCGGACGCGTCGGGCGCGCGTGGCGCGCGATCCGCGACGGAGAGATCGCCGCGGCGGCGTCGGGTGTCAGCCCGGCGGCGTACAAGACGTTCGCGTTCGGCGTTTCGTCGTTCTACGCGGGCGTGGCGGGCGCACTGCTCGCGATCGAGGTCTCGTACGTGAACCCGGATACCTTCCCGCTGAGCCTCTCGATCCTGCTGCTCGCGAGCGTCGTCGTCGGCGGGCTCGGCTCGCTCTCCGGCGTGATCTTCGGCGCGCTGCTGCTCGAGTTCCTGCCGATCTACGCGCAGGACCCTCCTTTCACGGACTCGGCGCTGTCGAAACAGGCTCCGGGCGTGGTGTTCGGCGTCCTGCTGATCCTGATCATGTTCCTCATCCCCGGCGGCGCAGCCGGCCTCCTACGCCGCGCGACCGCGGCGTTCGTGCGCCGCCTACGGCGTCCGCCGGAGTTGCCTGCCTCGTCCACGACGCGCTAGGTTCAGCACATGGCGACCGTCGCGACGAAGCGCTCGCCCTCTCGTGAGCGCCGCCGCGAGGAGTTGCTCGACGCCGCGGACCGCGTCGTTCGTCGTCGCGGCCGGGAGATGTCGATGGACGAGATCGCCCGCGAGGCGGGGATCACGAAGCCGGTGCTCTACCGGCACTTCGGCGACAAGGAGGGCCTCTACGAGGCGCTCGCCGAGCGCTACGTCGAGGAGCTGAAGCGTGAGCTGATACCCGCCGCCCAAGCCCCGAACGCGCGCGCCCGCCTTGCCGAGAGCATCGACGCCTACCTGTCCTACGTCGAGCGGGAGCCCGAGCGCTACCGGTTCCTGCTGGGAGCAGCAGAGCGTTCCCGCACGGCGGGCCTGATCTCCGAGTTCCGTCGGCAGCGGGTCGAGCGGTGCGCCTCGACAGCGACCGAGAACATGCGGCGGGCCGGGGTCGACCCCGTGGTCGGCGAACTCTGGGCCCACGCTGCCGGTGGGCTCGTCCGGGAGGCAGGGATCTGGTGGCTCGAGACCCGTGAGCTCCCGCGGGAGCAGGTCGTCGAGCACCTCACCGCGGTGCTCTGGGCCGGGGGCTCGGCCCTGAGGCGTTCGGCCGGAACCGCTTGACGTTACTGCCCGTAACAGGTTCTACTACTACCTTCGGCGTGGCGACTCGCAACTAACCGCGGCTCAAGGCGTCTTATCCGACGGAGAGGTCCTGGGAACCCCCAGGGCCGGTGGCAAGGAGGAGACCTTGAAGAGACTGGTGCTCATTCCCCTGGCGTTGGCGCTGGCACTCGCCGTCAGCCTCCAGGGGGCGTTCGCCCGTAGCGACGGAGGGACATCGGCTGCAGCCGTCCCGGGCGTCACGAGCCGGACGATCACGCTCGGCGGAACATTCCCGCTGAGCGGCCCCGCATCGCTGTACGCACCAATTCCTCGCGGCATGGCGGCGTACTTCAGCTGGGTCAACAAACGCCGAGGTGCGGACAAGAAGCGCGGCGTGTACGGCCGACAGATCGTCTGGAAGTTCTATGACGACGGCTACAACCCTGCGAACACGGTCCAGCTGACGAACAGGCTGGTCTTGCAGGACAAGGTGTTCGCCATCGTGGGGACGCTCGGCACGGAGCCGAACATCCCGATCCGGCCGCTGCTCAACCAGCGGAAGGTGCCGCATATCCTCGTCTCGACCGGAGCGAGCTATTGGGGACTTCAGTACAAGCAGTTCCCGTGGACGATCGGCTGGCAGCCCGATTACATCGCAGAGGGTCGTTCGTATGGCCTCTGGATCGCCCGGACGCGACCGAACGCAAGGATTGCGGTCTTCTTCCAGAACGACGACTACGGCAAGGACTACCTCACGGGTCTGAAGATCGGGCTCGGGCCGAAGCGGTCGCAGATCGTTTCGGAGCTCGGCTACGAGATCACGGACACGAGCTACGCCTCGCAGATCTCGCGGCAGAAGGCCTCCAACGCCGACACGTGGGTGCTGCTGACCACGCCGACCCCGACGGTGCGTGCGATCGGGACTGCAAAGGCGCTGGCCTGGCGTCCGGACCAGCTCGTGATCAACTCCGTCTCGGCAGTCGACACGGTCATGCGAGCCGCGGCGGCGAGCGCTGGGGCCGACTTCGTCAACGGTTCGGTCAGTAGCGCGTACTTGAAGAACCCGACGAACCCGCAATACGGAAACGACGCCGCGGTGAAGCAGTACCGCACCTTGATGCAGCGGTATGCGCCGAGCCTCGACCCGAACAACACGTTCCACTACTACGGGTTCGCAAAGGCGTACGACACGATCCGCTTGCTCTACCTGGCGGGAAAGAACCCGACCCGAGCGTCACTGATGAACGCGACGCGAAGGATGAACTGGGTCAACCCGTTCGCCATCAAGGGCGTGCAGGTGAAGACGGGCCCGCAGGACCGGTTCCCGATCTCGCAGATGAAGCTCATCCGTTACAACAACGGCACCTGGTCGGAGTTCGGCCCGCTGATCAAGGGCCGCTAGACCGAACAACAACCGGGGGCCGGCGTGCACGCCGGCCCCCGCTCTTCCATGGACTTCGCGCTCACCCCGGAGCAAGAGCTCGTCCGCGAAACCGCGCGCGCGTTCTGCGACCGTGAGGTCACTCCCCACGCGCGCGAGTGGGATCGCGAGGAGGAGCTCGACCGCGAGCTCGTCGGCAAGCTCGGCGAGATCGGCTTCCTCGCCGGCTGGGAGCTCGACACGCTCTCGTACTGCCTCGTGATGGA
>JBDTVA010000096.1:0-5751 GCA_040007455.1 Actinomycetota bacterium
GCGCTCGCGGTCGGCATCCTCCCCGTCGGGAACCTCTCGCTCGGCCTCGCGTTCGCGTATGCCGCCGCCGTCGCGGTCTGGCTCACGGCGACCGCCGGCCCTTCGCCGGTGCGGCGCGGGCTCGTGACCGCGACCGGCGTCGTGGTCCTCGCAGGGCTCGGCCCGATCGAGGTCGCCGGCGAGCGGAGCCCGCTAGCTGCGGCGGAGGCGTTCGCCTGGGCCGTCGGGCCGGAGACCTGGCGGATCGCGCTCGCCCTCGGGCTCGCCGCGGCCACGCTCGTTCTCGTCCGCTCCCCCTGGCGGGCGGCGCTCTGGGGTGCCGGGCTGCTGGCCGCATTGCTCGTCCCGAACCCGGATCTGGCCGCGCTGCCCGTCGTCGCCGTCGTCTGGGCGGGGACAACCGTCTTGGCGCTCAAGCCCGCGACTTAGAATCGTCGGGCGGGGAAACCCCCCACCGCCCATGGTTCTCCGCCTCATCGAGCAGAAGATCGAGGCCCTTGTCGAGGGTGTCTTCGGCCGGGCCTTCCGGACGAACGTCCAGCCGGTCGAGCTGGCGCGCAAGCTCGCGAAGGAGATGGACGATCACCGCCAGATCTCCGTCTCGCGGGTCTACGTCCCGAACGAGTACACGATCTTCCTCTCGGAGAGCGACCGCGCCCAGTTCGAGGGCTACGAGGAGTCCCTGATCGGCGAGCTCCAGGAGTATCTGGCCGAGCACTCGCGGCGCGAGTCGTACGCGCTGCTCTCCCCGCCGAAGGTGCTGGTGATGACCGACGAGGACCTCGAGGTCGGCGAGTTCGGGATCGCTGTGCGCATGGCGCAGCCCGAGCCCGGGGACGCCGCGCCGCAGCCGTCCGCTCCGTCGCCCCAAGTCGAGTCGGGCGCGACGATGATCTACAAGCCGTCCGAGCCGCCCGAGACGCAGGCGGCTTCTGCCGCAGAGCTCGGGCTCGAGCGCGAGGTCGCCTACCTCGTCGTCGACGGCGACCGGCACGAGCTCAGCAAACGTCGCACCGTGATCGGCCGGTCGAAGGACTGCGACCTCCAGCTGGACGACGCGAACGCGTCGCGGCGGCACGCCGAGGTGCGCCAGGAAGGAACGTCGTACTGGATCATCGACCTCGACTCGACGAACGGGCTCGAGGTGAACGGCAGGCGGGCGAAGCGCGCGAAGCTCGACACCGGCGACAAGATCACGATCGGCTCGACCGACCTCGTCTTCGACGTGGAGACGGGATGACGCTGGGCGACTCGATCGCCGTCGACGAGGCGCTCCTCGTCCTCAAGGCCCTCTTCCTCGTCCTGCTCTACCTCTTCATCTGGCGAATCGTGCGCAGCGCGAGCAAGGACGTGCGGCTGCCGCAGGAGAGCTTCATCCTCCGCCCCGGAGAATCGGACGGTGGCGCGCTCGCGCAGAAGCAGCCGCTCCAGACCGGCCGGCTGGTCGTGCTCAAGAGCCCCGCGATCCCCGAGGGGACGACGTTCGACCTCGACGCATCCGCGCTGACGATCGGCCGAGGCGGGCAGAACGACGTGCCGATCGAAGAGGACGAGTTCGCCTCGGCACGGCACGCGCGCTTCGAGCCGCGCCGCGACGGCGTCTGGGTGCAGGACCGCGGCTCGACGAACGGCACCTATGTGAACGGCGCGCAGCTCGATCGCCCGCGCCGGCTCGCCGAGGGAGACGTCGTGCGCGTCGGCGAGACCGACCTGAGGTACGAGCGGTGAGGCTCGCGGGCTTCGCCGGCGGAACCGACCCGGGCCGCCGCCGGCGCCGGAACGAGGACTCGTACGTGATCGACCCGCCGCTGTTCGCGGTCGCCGACGGGATGGGCGGCGCGCAGGCCGGCGAGGTCGCTTCGAAGCTCGCGGCGGGCGCGGTCAAGGAGCACGGCGCCGACGTCGAGAGCCTCGTGCAAGAGGCGAACCGGCGCGTGCACCAGCGCTCGCTCGAGGACCCGAACACCTCCGGGATGGGCACCACGCTGACCGTCGCCGAGGTCGAAGACGGCGTGGTCTCGATCGGGCACGTCGGCGACTCGCGCGCGTATCTCGTCCGCGACGGCAACCTCGAGCAATTGACGGAGGACCACTCGCTGGTCGGCGAGCTGATGCGGACCGGCAAGCTCTCGGCCGAGGAGGCGGGGTCGCACCCGCAACGCTCGATGATCACGCGCGCGCTCGGCACCGACCCCAACGTCGACGTCGACATCTTCTCGGTCGAGCCGCGCGGCGGCGATCTCTTCCTGCTCTGCTCGGACGGGCTGACGTCGATGGTCGACGACCGCGAGATCCTTCGTCTCGTCGGAGAGAAGCGCGGTGACCTCGACGACCTGGTCAAGGCGCTGATCAAGACTGCGAACAAGGGCGGTGGCGAGGACAACATCACGGTGATCGCGTTCGAGATCGGTGAGACAGGCGACTCGACGCTCGAGGACACCGCCGTCGTCCCTGTGCCCATGATCACTGAGCCCGAGCCCGACGACGAGGACACGCTCACCGAGGCCGATCGCGTACCGACGGTCGACACGATGGTGGTGAGCGCCGACGAGATCTCCGCCGCCTACGAGCGTGAGCAACGTGAGCAAGAGCAGGCTCCCGAGCCGCGGCACCGCAGGCGATTCCTGACGCGCGTGCTGTCCTTCCTGCTCGTGATCGCGCTCCTCTTCGGAGTCGCGTACCTGATCCTCTGGGGCCTCGCGGCGTGAGGGTGCTCTCCCCCCGCAATCGCGAGCTGCTCAACCTGATCGCCGTCGGCATGCTGACCGGCCTCGGCTTCACGAGCGTCTACATCGCGCGCTCGGAGGTCGTCTCGCCGGAGTCGCTCACGTACGCAGCGTTCTTCCTGCTCGTCTACCTCGTCGCGCACGTCGTGACGCGCCTGACAGTGCCCTACGCCGATCCGTACCTCCTGCCGATGGCCGGCCTGCTGACGGCGATCGGCCTGACCGAGATCTACCGGCTGAATCCCGACGACGCGTTCCGCCAGGGCCTCTGGGTCGTGATCGGCGTCGCGCTCTTCTCGGTCACGCTCGTCGTGCTCCGCCACGACTACCGGCGGCTGGAGTCGTACAAGTACGTGATCGGGCTCGTCGCGCTCGCTCTGCTCGTGCTGCCCGCCTTGCCGGTGATCGGCCGCGACATCCGCGGCGCGCGCCTCTGGGTCGAAGTGGGGCCGTTCCGGGTCCAGCCGGGCGAGTTCGCGAAGATCCTGCTGATCGTGTTCCTCGCGGGCTACCTCCGCGAGAAGCGCGAGGTGCTTGCCCAGGGACGGCTGAAGGACTTCGGCCCGCTGCTCCTGATCTGGGGCGGCGCGATGGCCGTGCTCGTGCAGACGAACGACCTCGGCTCGGGCCTCCTCTACTTCGGGATCTTCCTCGGAATGCTCTACGTCGCGACCGGCCGGGTCGTCTTCGTCGTGGGCGGAATGGCGCTCTTCCTCGCCGGTGCGGCCTTCGTCTACCAGGTGATCTCGCGGGTTCAGGACCGCGTGATGATCTGGCTCGACCCCTGGCCGTACGCGAACGACGAGTCGTACCAACTCGTGCAGTCGCTCTTCGCGATCGCCTTCGGTGGGTTCGGCGGGACCGGGCTCGGCCGAGGGACGTTCACGACCACCGCGGGAACGAACCTCATCCCCGATCTGAACACCGACTTCATCTACGCGGCGCTCGCGCACGAGCTCGGACTCGCCGGCATCGCCGCGGTTCTGCTCGTCTACATGCTTGTCGTCGCGCGCGGCTTCCGCGTCGCGATGCTCGCGCAGGACGGCTTCTCGAAATTGCTCGCTGCCGGCCTGACGTTCGGCTTCGCGCTGCAGACGTTCATCATCGTCGGCGGCGTGCTGCGCCTGATCCCGCTGACCGGGATCACGCTCCCGTTCGTCAGCTACGGCGGCTCGAGCCTGCTCGCGAACTTCATCCTGCTCGCGCTGCTGCTCCTGGTCTCCAACCGCGCGCTCGCGCCACGCGATTGAACGGGCAGATCTCACGGCTGGCGGTGTTCGCGCTCGCGCTGCTCGGGGCGTTGATCCTCGCCACGACGTACTGGCAAGCGTGGGCGGCCCCAGGGCTGGCCGACCGAAAGGAGAACGCGATCCAGGTCGTGGCGCAGTTCACGATCGAGCGCGGAAAGATCTACGCCGCCGACGGGAAGACGGTTTTCGCGACGAACAGGGAGCGGACCGTGAACGGCCAGACGCTCTACTTCCGCCGCTACCCGACGCGTGGGCTCGCCGCTCACGTCGTCGGCTACTCGACCCAGGTGCGCTCCAGGGCCGGGCTCGAGCAATCGATGAACGACTTCCTGACCGGCTCGAACGAGAACCTGAGCACGGTCGTCGACACGAACGTCGACAGACTGCTCGGGCGGCACGTCGTCGGCAACGACCTTGTCCTCACGCTGAACGCGCGCGCACAGCGCGTGGCGCTTCAGGCGCTCGGGCGGAACTGCGGCTCGGTCGTCGTGATCGAACCGGCGACCGGGCGCGTACTGGTGATGACGAACTCCCCGACCTACGATCCGAACTTGATCGAGACCGGCTACCGCTCGATTCTCGCCACGCGGGCCGATTGCAGTCCGGCGGCGCCTCTGCTGAACCGTGCGACCGCAGGACGGTACGTCCCGGGCTCGACGTTCAAGACCGTCACCGCCGCGGCTGCACTCGAGAGCGGCCAGTACACGATGGAGACGCGCAAGACCGATCCCGGCTACTGCGTCGAGTACGGACGGCGCGTGAACAACTACGACACCACGTCTCCGTTCGGATCGGTGACGCTCTTCCAGGCGATCCAGTACTCGATCAACTCGTACTTCTGCGAGATCGGCAAGGACCTCGGGCCCGGACCGATCGTGCAGGAGATGAAGGACTTCGGCTTTTACTCGCTCCCGCCACTCGAGACGCCCGAGGACGAACGGCGCGCGAGCGGTCTCTACAAGAACGGCCGCCTGTTCGAGCCCAAGGACTCGAGCGAGGTCGATCCCGGCCGGCTCGCGTTCGGGCAGTCTGAATTGCAGGTGACGCCCGAGCAGATGGCGATGGTCGCAGCCGCCGTCGCCAACCGCGGCGTCGTCATGCAGCCGTTCGTCGTCGAGCGCGTCGTCGGCCCGGACGGGAAGACGGTCACCCGAACGAGGCGCCACGCGCTCGGCCGCACGATGAGCGCGAGCAACGCGCTCTCGCTCACCGGCGCGATGGAAGCCGTCGTGCAGGCGGGCACGGGCACCGCCGCCCAGATCCCCGGGATCCGCGTCGCGGGCAAGACGGGCACCGCGGAGACGGGTCGCGAGGGCCTGAACCAGACCGCGTTCATCGCGTTCGCCCCGGTTGAGGCGCCGAGGTTCGCGATCGCCGTGATGCTCGAAAACCAGCGCGGGACCGGCGGCTCGACCGCTGCCCCGATCGCCAAACAGGTACTGCAGGCCCTCCTGCAGGGTCCCTAGGCTCTGAGGACACCGTGGCCGTCTCGGACACGCTGATCAACACGCTCTTCGACGGGCGCTACAAGATCATCCGGAAGCTGGGCTCGGGTGGGATGGCGAACGTCTATCTCGCCGAGGACCAGGAGCTCGGCCGCCGGGTCGCGATCAAGATCCTGAACGAGCGCCACGCGAACGACGACCAGTTCGTCGAGCGCTTCCGCCGCGAGGCGAAGAACGCCGCGGGCCTCTCGCACCCGAACATCGTCGCGATCTACGACCGCGGCGAGGCGGAGGGCACCTACTACATCGCGATGGAGTACCTCGACGGCC
>JBDTVA010000097.1:0-5637 GCA_040007455.1 Actinomycetota bacterium
GTCTCCGCCCAGATCAGCTCCCAGCCCCAGGGCTTCTCGACCCGCCGCGGGTCGAAGGTCCAGGCGTCGAGGCTGTTCAGGTTCGGCGAGGCGTCGATCCGACGATCCTACGACCCTAGGCCGGTTCAGTGGCCGCGAAGTACGCCTCAGCGCGGCGCAGGTCCTTGGGCGTGTTGACGGTCAGCCAGAGCCCCTCATGCCTGAAGGCGACCAGCTTTCGTTCCTCCGCGAGCTCGGGGAACGTCGACGTCTCGTGGTCGCCCTTGTCTGGCAGGCGCTCGATCGCCTCGTCGTCGAGCACGTAGAGGCCCATGTTCACCCAGTGCGGGAGCTTCGGCGCCTCGCGAAAGCCTTCGACCGTCCCGTCGTCCGCCACGTCAACGACGCCGAAGGGCGAGGGGAGCGGCGCGACCGTGATCGTCGCTGCGGGCGAGCGCTCCCTGTGAAGCGCGAGCAGCGCTTCGAGGTCGACGTCGAAGAGCTCGTCGCCGTTCAGCGCGAAGCACGGGCCCGACTCGCGCCGCTGACGGGCTGCAAACTTCAGACCTCCCCCACGCCCGAGCGGCTCCTCCTCGCCGGCGAACGCGAGCTCGACGCCGACGCCCTCGAGTGCCCGGGCGAACTCGTCCTCCTGACCGGCGCGGCAGCTCACGATCACCCGGTCGACCCCGGCCCGCGCCAGCCGGAGAATCTGGTGCTCCGCGAGCGGTTTCCCGCCGACGTCGACGAGCGCCTTCGGGCGTCCCTGCGCAGCGTCGCCGAGCCGTTCGGCTCGGCCGCCCGCCAGGAGGATCGCCTCCATTTAGTGGTTCTTCCGGTCTCGTGGCCGGATGCCTGGTTCGTCGACACCAAGCGATGCAAGGACGCAGGGAGCGCTCGTACTGGCAAGTACGGGCGCGACCGAGGACGCCGCAGCGCGCCGTGTGTCGGCGGGCCAGGCGCCGGTGGACGAGGCTGGGAGAGCCACCTAAGAAGTGGAAGGCTCGCGGTCACGCTCGGGCGTCTCCGGCAGCACGTCGGACGGCGAGACCGGCCGGCCGATTCCCTCGTACGCGAAGCCGGCGGCGCGCGCCTGCGCCGGGTCGAGCAGGTTCCGACCGTCCACGATCAGCGGCCGCGCCATCAGCTCGCGGATCTCCGGGCGCGCGAGGTCGCGCAGCTCGTCCCACTCGGTGACGATCACCGCGGCGTCGGCATCGCGCACGGCCTCCTCGACGGTCGTGCAGAACTCCGCCTGCGGCATCACCTGCTTACCGTCCACGACAGGGTCCCAGGCGCGGACCTCCGCTCCCTCGGCGATCAGACGCGACGCGAGCACGAGGCTCGGCGCCTCTCGTGTGTCGTCGGTGCCGGCCTTGAACGCGAGCCCGAGTAGCGCAACGCGCTTGCCGCGGAGCTTCCCGAGATGGCGTTCGAGCTTCCCGATCACGCGGCGCTTCTGCAGCTCGTTCACCTCGATCACGGCGTTCAGCAGCTGAAAGTGGTAGCCGGAGTTCGCCGCGAGCTGCTTGAGCGCGAGCGAGTCCTTTGGAAAACACGAACCACCCCATCCCACCCCCGCGCGCAGGAAGTGCGGACCCAGTCGCTTGTCGAGCCCGACACCCTCGGCGACTCTCACAACATCGGCGCCCGTCGCCTCGCAGACGTTCGCTATCTCGTTGATGAAGCTGATGCGCGTCATCAGGAACGCGTTCGACGCGAGCTTGACCATCTCGGCCGAATTGACGTCCATCTGGACGATCGGCGCGTCGAGCGACGCGTAGAGGCCCGCTACCCGTTCCGCGTCGTCCGGGTCGAAGGCGCCGATCACGATCCGGTCGGGCTCCATGAAGTCGCGCACCGCGCGTCCCTCGGCGGTGAACTCCGGGTTCGACGCGTAGCCCACGTGCTCGAGCCCGCGCTGGTCGAGCGCCGCGCGCACCTTCTCGCCCGTCCCTACGGGGACGGTGCTCTTCAGCACGAGCACAGGGGTCCCCTCGACGTTCGGCAGCTCGTCGACGACCGTCCAGACGCGGGAGAGGTCGGCGTCCCCGGAATACGCGACGGGTGGCGTGTCGACGCAGACGAACAGGAACTCGACGCCGTCCACGGCCTCGCCGGCGTCGAGCGTGAAGGTGAGCCGCTCGGTGTTCTTCGCGAGCAGCTCGTCGAGGCCCGGCTCGAAGATCGGCACCTCGCCGCGCAGGAGCCGCTCGACCTTGTCGGGGACGACGTCGCGGACGACCACGTCGTTCCCGAGCTCAGCGAGGCACGCAGCAGTGACGAGGCCGACGTAGCCCGCCCCGAAGACGCCGATCCTGCTCACGGACGCGAAGCCTACCCCGACGGCAGCGGACGGAGACCCTTGGCGATCGCGAGCATGGTCTCGTTGGAGAGCTTGTCCAGCAGCGTGTTCACGACCCAGTAGGTCGCGCCTCGGTAATCCAGCACGACCATGTGAAGATGCGACCCGTTGTAGTAGAGCCGGTAGGTGCGGCCGCCGATCTTCGTCACCTCGTTTGGGTCCTGGAGGGCCGGCGCGTCCTTCCAGTTGGTCATCTGGATGCCCCAGTAGTCGATCCCGCCGATCGTGTACGTCAGCCGCACGGCATTGCTGCCGCCGAGCCCGTAGACGCGGATCGGGCTGAGCGTGCTGAGCGACGAGCTCTGCTCGACCCTCGTCGGCACCATCAACGTGTACGGGACCCGCTTCACGACCTGCTGGAGGTACGGCTTCGCCGCAGAGTCGAGACGCACAGCGGGTGCCGAGCGCTCCGGCGTCTTGTCGGCGGGCGCCGCCGCGATCGTCCCGTGGTACGTCTGGCCCACGATCACCGTCACCGCCGCGCCGTTGGACAGCGGGGCGATCTCAGCCGGGATCGGGGACAAACGCGCATCGCCGAAGAGCTTTGAGAGCTTGTTCGCCGCGGCGCGCTCATCCACGCCACCCTGGTAGTAGACCTCGGTTCGGAAGTACTCCCAGCTCGGCGCGTTCCCGTCCCCGCTCGTCACGATCTTGTAGCCGCGGGCGCCGAGCTGCGACGCGGCGGACGTCGCTGAGCCGACCTGGCCGTTTCCGTTGAGGACGGTGACCGTGGTCTGCGACGGCGGGGGTGCGGTGTCGGCGCGGTGCCGGTTCAGCGCGACGTCGGTCGCCTTGAGCGGTGCGTCGACGTCGGGCTGGATGAAGTCGTTGACGGCGGCCTGGACGCACGACTGGGGTACGGTTACCTCGTTCTGCCCCTGGTAGCAGCTGAGGTCGATCCTCGTCTGGATCACATGGCGGGGCGGCAACCCGTAGACGAGCGCCGCGTAGTCGAGCAGGGTGCGCGCGTCGAAGCGGGTGCCGTCGCCCTTGCCGACCTCGACGTTCGACGTCAGGGTCTTGACGAGCTTGGGAAGGTCGAGGAGCGGAAAGTCGGTCGCGCGCTGCTTGACGCCCCGCAGGAACTGCTGTTGCCGCGCGATCCGGAAGAAGTCGGAGTCGAGGTGGCGGTAGCGCACGTACTCGAGCGCGTCGGCGCCGTTCAGCTTCTGATAGCCGGGTTGAAGATCGATCGCCGCGTAGCGGTCCCCGCCGCTCGAATTGTCGTTGAAGTAGCGCCGGTCGACGTCGATCCACACGCCGCCCATCCGGCTGACGACCTGCTTGAAGCCGCGGAAGTTCACGGTGACGAGGAAGTTGATCGGCACGCCGGTCAGTTTCCGCACGGTCTCGATCGCCGCGGACGAGCCGCACTCGCCGTACGCGTTGTTGATCCTCGAGACGAAGGTGCCGTTCGGGCAGCCCTGGATCTCGACGAGCAGGTCGCGCGGGAACGACAGCATGGTCACGGTCTCGAGGGCAGGGTCGGCCCGGACGAGCATCAGCGTGTCCGAGTGCCCCGTCTGCCCGGCCTCGACCCCGGCTCGCTTGTCGTAGCCGAGCACAAGCGCCGTCGTCGGCGAGCCCGGGATCACGACGTCGAGGGTCTCCTGCGCCGCCTTGACGTCTGCCGAGCGCGGACCGAGACTGCTCGCGATGTCCTGCTCGACGTAGAGGTACGTCCCGCCCGCGATCCCGGCGGCGAGCATGAGCGCGCCGATCACGAGCCAGAGGAAGATCCGGCCGAAGAGACCCGCGAAGCTCCGCGGGTCGGGCTCGGGCTGGCGGTACCGGCGCATCGGGGAGCCGATCGCCGGCGGGTACACGGCGTGCCCGTTCCCGTTGAGCTCGGCGGCGCGGCCGATGCCTCTCTTCAGCGTCGTCTTCATGTGAAAAACGGAAGACGCCGCGAAGGCGTCCCCGGGGTCAGGATAGCGCCGGCTCCGGCCGCGGCGTCGAGGCGAGGTTCGGCGCAAGCCAGCGCTCCACCTGCTCGAACGGGATGCCCTTGCGGGCCGCGTAGTCCTCGGCCTGATCGCGGCCGATCCGGCCGACGCTGAAGTAGCGGGCATCCCGGTGGGCCAGGTAGATCCCGCTGACGGCGGCGGCGGGAAGCATCGCGAAGTTCTCCGTCAGCTCCAGGCCGATCTCCTCGGCCCCCAGCACGTCGAAGAGCGTCCGCTTCTCCGAGTGATCGGGGCAGGCCGGGTAGCCGAACGCCGGCCGAATCCCCCGGTACCGCTCCGCGATCAGATCCTCGCTCGAGAGCTCCGGGCCGGACTCGTACCACTCGCGCCTGGCGACCGCGTGCAAGTGCTCGGCGAACGCCTCGGCGAACCGATCGGCGAGCGCCTTGACGATGATCGCGTTGTAGTCGTCGTGCTCGGACTCGTAGCGGGCGGCGAGCTCGTCGGCACCGTGGATCGTGATCGCGAAGGCCCCGATGTGGTCGCCGCTCGGCGCCACGACGTCGGCGAGCGAGCGGTTCGGTCGCGAGTCTCCGTACGCGCTCTGCTGGCGCAGGAAGTGGAATCGACGCCCGTCCTCAAACACGACGTCGTCGCCGTCGGAGCGAGCCGGCCAGAAGCCGTACACGCCGCGAGGCTGGAAGGCGCGCGTCGAGACGATCTGGTCGAGGACGGCGAGCGCGTCGTCGTAGAGCTCCCGTGCGGCCGGCTGGTCGAGCAGCGCGGGGAACTTCCCCTTCAGCTCCCAGGCGTGGAAGAAGAACTGCCAGTCGACGTAGCGGACGATCGTCTCGAGGTCGGGCTCGACGAGGCGGCGGCCGGTGAACGAGGGCACCGGCAGGTCGGTGAAGTCGGGGCGTTGCGGGTTCACGCGCGCCTCGGCGAACGGCAAGAGCGGCTTGCGCTCCTTTTCCGCGTGCTGCGTGCGGAGCCGATCCTGGAGCTCCCTGTTCTCGCTGTCCAGGCGCTTGCGGCCTTCGCTGTCCAAAAGATCGGACATCACCCCGATCACGCGTGACGCGTCGAGCACGTGCACGACGGGGTGCGAGTACTCCGGCGCGATCTTGACCGCGGTGTGCTGCTTCGAGGTCGTCGCGCCGCCGATCAACAGCGGCAGGTCGAGGCCTCGGCGCTCCATCTCGTGCGCGACGCTGACCATCTCGTCGAGCGAGGGAGTGATCAGGCCGGAGAGCCCGACGACGTCCGCGCCGACCTCGAGCGCAGTGTCGAGGATCTTGGCCGCCGGAACCATCACCCCGAGGTCGACCACGTCGTAGTTGTTGCAGCCGAGCACGACGCCGACGATGTTCTTGCCGATGTCGTGCA
>JBDTVA010000098.1:0-5622 GCA_040007455.1 Actinomycetota bacterium
GCGGCGATCCACGAGCAGGTCGACCGCTACCTGCACCAGTGCTTCATGGTCGGGATGTACGAGCCGTACATCGAGGTCTGCCGCCGGCTCGCCGAGCTCTCGCCCTGCGCGGGCGACGAGCAGCGCTCGATCCTCGTCAACTCCGGTGCAGAGGCGATCGAGAACGCGGTCAAGATCGCGCGGGCCGCGACCGGCCGGCCGGCGGTCGTCGCCTTCGACCACGCGTTCCACGGCCGGACGCTCTTGACGATGACCATGACCTCGAAGGTCGCGTACAAGCGCGGGTTCGGGCCGTTCGCGCCCGAGATCTACCGCGCTCCGGGGCCCTACCCCTACCGCGGCGTCGGCACCGACGAGGCGATCGCGGGCCTCGAGCTCCTGTTCGCGCGCGAGGTCGACCCGGAGAGCGTGGCCTGCGTCGTGCTCGAGCCCGTGCAGGGCGAGGGCGGGTTCATCGTGATGCCCGACGACTTCCCGCGAGCGCTCAAGGAGATCTGCGAGCAGCACGGGATCCTCTACGTGGACGACGAGGTGCAGACGGGCGTCGGGCGCACCGGGCCGGTCTGGGCGATCGAGCGCTACGGCGTCGAGCCCGACCTGCTGGTCTCCGGCAAGTCGCTCGGCGGTGGGCTGCCGCTCGCAGGAGTGACGGGTAGGGCGGACGCGATGGACGCGCCCGGCCCCGGCGGGCTCGGCGGCACGTTCGGCGGCAACCCGGCCGCATGCGCCGCGGCGTGCGCCGTGCTCGACGAGGTCGCGACCGACGGCTTCCGGGCGCGCTCGGAGGAGCTCGGCCGAACGCTTCGTAACCGACTCGACACCCTGGCCGAGCGCGTCCCGCAGGTCGGCGAGGTGCGCGGGGTCGGGCCGATGCTCGCACTCGAGCTCGTCGAGGACCGCGACTCGAAGCGCCCTGCCGGGGACCTGGCGAAGGCGACCGTCGGCCGCGCGCTCGAGGGCGGGCTGATCCTGCTCACCTGCGGGCTCTACGGCAACGTGGTGCGTATCCTCGTCCCACTCGTCGCATCCGACGAAGATGTGGACCGTGGGCTCGCGATCATGGAGGAGGCGCTTGTCGGCGCTGCCGGCTGAGCGGACGCACGAGGTGTCGGGCTCCTCGGAGCCGGCGCCCGATGCGGACGTTCGACTCGAGGGACTGCGGAAGCTCTACGGCGACGTGGTCGCCGTCGACAGCGTCGACCTCGAAGTCGGCCGCGGCGAGTTCTTCACGATGCTCGGCCCGTCCGGCTCCGGGAAGACGACGACGCTGCGCCTGATCGCCGGCTTCGAGCGACCCGACGCGGGATCGGTGCAGCTGCGCGGCCGCGACGTGACCGACGACCCGCCGTACGCGAGGAACGTGAACACCGTCTTCCAGGACTACGCGCTCTTTCCGCACATGACGGTCGCCGAGAACGTCGCGTACGGGCTGAAGATCCGCCGCGTGCCGAGGTCCGAGCGCCAGGAGCGCGTCGAGGAAGCGCTTCGCACCGTGCAGCTGACCGGCTACGGCGCTCGCAGGCCCGCGCAACTCTCGGGCGGCCAGCGCCAGCGAGTCGCCCTCGCACGCGCGCTCGTGAACCACCCGCAAGTGCTGTTGCTCGACGAGCCGCTCGGCGCGCTCGACCTGAAACTCCGCCAGGGGATGCAGATCGAGCTGAAGCGCATCCAGCGCGAGGTCGGGATCACCTTCATCTACGTCACGCACGACCAGGACGAGGCCCTGACGATGAGCGACCGCGTCGCGGTGTTCAACGAGGGCCGGATCGAGCAGGTCGGCCCGCCGGCAGAGGTCTACGAGCATCCGCGCACGGAGTTCGTGGCCGGGTTCGTCGGCGTCTCCAACCTGCTGGAACGGGACGGACGCTCGCTCAGCGTCCGGCCGGAGAAGATCAGGATCCTCGACGAGGACGCGCAACCCGACCCCGGGACGCACGTCGAGTCGGGGAAGATCCGCGAGGTCGTCTACGCGGGGATGGCCACCCGCTACATCGTGGAGCTGGACGACGGAGGCGAGCTGACCGTCGTCGTCCAGAACCTGGAGACGACCTCGGCACAAGCGCTCGAGACTCGAGGCCGACGAGTGCAGCTCCAGTGGCGGCCCGAGCATTCGCTCACACTCGAAACACGGGGGACAAAGGAGATCGGATGACACGAAGACGAAGGACATTCATGTGGGCCTGCGTCGTCGCCGTCGTGGGGACGCTCGCCGTCCTCGCAGGGTGCGGTGGCGACGACGAAAGCAGCGGCACGACGACGGAGGCGGCCGGCGCGCAGCTGAAGCAGTCGATCGGCGAAGGCGAAGGCGAGGTCAATCTGATCGCCTGGGCCGGCTACGTCGAAGACGGCTCGACCGATCCGAAGGTCGACTGGGTGACCGACTTCGAGAAGGAGACGGGCTGCCAGGTCAACGTGAAGCTCGGCAACACCTCGGACGAGATGGTCACCCTCATGCGGACCGGCCAGTACGACGGCGTCTCCGCGTCGGGCGACGCGACGCTCCGGCTGATCGCCGCGGGCGACGTTGCGCCGGTCAACACCGACCTGATCGAGAACTACGCGGACGTCTACGCCGGCCTGAAGGACCAGAAGCACAACTCGGTCGACGGCCAGATGTACGGCGTGCCGCACGGCCGCGGCGCGAACCTCCTCATGTGGCGGACGGACATCGTCAAGCCGGCTCCGGACTCGTGGAGTGTCGTCTTCGACCCGAACTCGCCGTACAAGGGGAAGGTCACGGCGTACGACAGCCCGATCTACATCGCGGACGCCGCGCTCTACCTGATGAAGACGAAGCCGGACCTCGGGATCGAGAACCCGTACGCCCTCGACGACGACCAGTTCCAGGCGGCGATCGACCTGCTGAAGCAGCAGCGGGAGCTCGTCGGCGAGTACTGGTCGGACTACACGAAGGAGCAGGCCGCCTTCACGTCCGGCGACTCGGTGCTCGGCACGACCTGGCAGGTGATCGCGAACCTGCTCACGGGCGAGAAGGTGCCGGTCGAGACCGTGCTGCCGAAGGAGGGCGCGACCGGGTGGTCCGACACCTGGATGATCGCATCCAAGTCGAAGCACCCGAACTGCATGTACATGTGGATGAACCACATCATCTCGCCGCAGGCGAACGCTGCCGTTGCGGAGTGGTTCGGCGAAGCGCCGTCGAACGCGAAGTCGTGCGCCCTGACGGCCGCGAAGGACCACTGCGACACGTACCACGCCGCGGACGAGGACTACTTCAAACAGGTCTGGTACTGGACGACTCCGACGAAGGAGTGCCTCGACGGGCGCGGTCCGATCTGTACGGACTACTCCCAGTGGGTCCAGGGCTGGACCGAGGTGAAGGGGTAGCTCCATAGCTGCAACCGCTGTCGAGCCGACGCCCCGGGGAGGCCCGGGGCGTCGGCTTTCGACGTTTCTCTCACGGCGTCCCTGGCTGCGCGTGTCCGCGCTGCTCGCGGCGCCGGTCGGCTGGCTCGTCGTCGCGTACCTCGGGTCGCTGGTCGTGCTCTTCGTCGCGGCGTTCTGGCGCCTCGACCCGTTCACCGCCGAGGTGATCCACGACTACAGCTTCTCGAACTTCGAGACGCTCTGGGACAGCCCGGTGTATCGCGACATCGCGCTACGCACGATCGCGATCGCGGCGGCGGTGACGCTGATCGACGCGGTGCTCGCCTTCCCGATCGCCTTCTACATGGCGAAGGTCGCATCGCCGCGCGTGAAGGGCCTGCTCGTCGTCGCGATCCTGATGCCGCTCTGGGCGAGCTACTTGGTGAAGGTCTACGCCTGGCGGATCATCCTCCAGGACAACGGCCCGCTGAACTGGCTGCTCGACCCGTTCGGGCTGACGGGGCCCGGCTTCGGCAACGTCGCCGGCGTGATCGTCTTCTCGTACCTCTGGCTCCCGTACATGATCCTGCCGCTCTACGCGGGGCTGGAGCGGATCCCGGACTCGCTGCTGGAGGCGTCGTCCGACCTCGGCGGAAAGGCGGGCCGCACGTTCCGCCGCGTGATCCTGCCGCTCGCGTTCCCGGCGCTCGTCGCGGGCTCGATCTTCACGTTCGCGCTCACGCTCGGCGACTTCATCGCGCCACAGATCGTGATGGCGGGGAACCAGTTCATCGGCAACGTCGTCTACGCGAACGTCGGCGTCGCGAACAATCTGCCGCTTGCTGCGGCCTTCGCGACGGTGCCGGTCGCGGTGATGGTCGTGTACCTGTTGCTCGCCCGGCGCGCGGGAGCGTTCGACTCGCTTTGATGGCACCCCCGCCGACCATCGACGCCCCCCGGCGGCTGCAAAGCGGCGCCATCCTGCGTCCTCAGTCGCGGCCGTACTTGGCCAGTACGCCCGCTCCCTGCGTCCTTGTCTGGCTTGCTTTTCGCTCGTCGGTGGACGCCGCTGCCCGACGGCGGTGCCATTGACCCTGGGACCCGTCGCGAAGTGGTTGCTGCGTGTCGGCACGGGCCTCACGCTCGTGTTCGTCTACACGCCGATCGTCGTGATCGCGCTCTACGCCTTCAACAAGAGCCGCATCCAGGCGTGGCCGATCAAGGGCGTCACGCTCGAGTGGTTCGACCGCGCGCTGCACAACCCGGGCGTGCGCGATGCGCTCATGCTCTCCGTCAAAGCCGCGGCCGGCGCGACGCTCCTCGCGCTCGTGCTCGGGACTCTGGCGTCCCTTGCTGTTGCGCGTTACCGCTTCTTCGGGCGGGAGACGATCTCGTTCCTCGTGATCCTCCCGATCGCGCTGCCCGGGATCGTGACCGGGATGGCGTTGAACGCCACCTTCAACACGGCGGGCGTCCCGCTCGGGCTGCTGACGATCGTCGTCGGGCACGCGACCTTCTGCATCGTCGTCATCTACAACAACGCGGTCGCCCGCCTGCGACGGACGTCGGAGCACCTCGAGGAAGCCTCCGCCGACCTCGGAGCCGACACCTGGCAGACGTTCCGGTACGTGACCTTCCCGCAGCTGCGATCGGCGCTCCTCGCCGGGGCGCTGCTCGCCTTCGCGCTCTCCTTCGACGAGGTGATCGTGACCACGTTCACCGCCGGGCCCGACCAGACGCTCCCGATCTGGATCCTTGGCAACCTCTCCCGGCCGAACCAGCTGCCGGTCGTGAACGTCGTCGCCGTCTTTCTGATCCTGCTCTCGACGATCCCCGTCTACCTGGCGACGCGGCTGACGCGGGACACGGGAGCGGTCACCCCGACCGCCGGCGGAGCGCAGGCAGCGGGGGCGCGTTAGACATGGCGGCCAAACGGCAGGAGGCCGGTCAGCCCGCCGCACACCTTGTCGCCTGCCTCGGGGCGACGGTAGGCTCGACACCGTGGCGTGAAACCTGTGGAGGGGGCCTGAGCTCATGAGCGTGACCGTCCAGCAGCGCAAGAACTTCATCGGAGGCGAGTGGGTCGAGTCCGAGGGCGGGACGATGGAGGTCCTGAACCCCTCGACCGGCGAGGTGATCGCCGAGGTCCAGCGCTCGACCGAGGCAGACGTCGACCGGGCCGTCGAGGCGGCGAAGCGCGCGCTCCCCGACTGGCTCGAGAAGACGCCGAAGGACCGGATGGAGCTGCTCCTGAAGCTCGCCGACCTGATGCTCGAGAACGCGGACGAGCTCGCG
>JBDTVA010000099.1:0-5606 GCA_040007455.1 Actinomycetota bacterium
GGAGGGCCGGATAGAACCCTCAGCCGTTCACAACCTCTGTAGGCAGGACAGCTAGCTACGCCCGCACGAGCGGTTTGTACTTGATCCGGTGCGGCTCGAGCGCGTCTGCGCCCTTCGTCTCCTTGACCCAGTCGGCGTACTCCTCCCAGCCGCCTTCGAACCACGTCACCTGGGAGTCGCCGTCGAAGTGGAGGATGTGCGTGGCGATCCGGTCGAGGAACCAGCGATCGTGCGAGATCACGACCGCGCAGCCGGCGAAGTCGAGGAGCGCTTCCTCAAGCGCGCGCAGCGTGTCGACGTCGAGGTCGTTCGTCGGCTCGTCGAGCATCAGCACGTTCCCGCCCGAGCGAAGCACCTTCGCGAGGTGCACGCGGTTCCGCTCGCCGCCGGAAAGGTCGCCGACGCGCTTCTGCTGGTCCCCGCCCCTGAAGTTGAACCACGAGACGTACTGGCGGGAGTTGAGCTCGCGCTTCCCGAGTTCGATCGTGTCCAGCCCGCCGCTGATCTCCTTCCAGACGGTCGCTGCGGGATCGAGCGACTCGCGCGACTGGTCGACGTAGGCGAGCTGCACCGTGTCGCCGATCCGGAGGGAGCCCGCGTCCGGGGACTCTTCCCCGACGATCATCCGGAAGAGCGTTGTCTTCCCCGCGCCGTTCGGGCCGATCACGCCGACGATGCCGGCGGGCGGGAGCGAGAAGGTCAGGTTTTCGAAGAGCAGCCGGTCGCCGAAGCCCTTCGCGACTCCGTCGGCTTCGATCACGACGTCGCCGAGCCGTGGTCCGGGCGGGATGTGGATCTCGACCTTGTCGAGTTTCACGTTCTGCTCGTCGGCGAACAGCTTCTCGTACGCGCCGAGCCGCGCCTTCGACTTCGCGTGGCGCGCACGGGGGCTCGCGCGGACCCATTCGAGCTCGCGCGCGAGGGTGCGCTGCCGTGCCGACGACTGCTTCTCCTCGACGGCGAGGCGCGCCTGCTTCTGCTCGAGCCAGGACGAGTAGTTGCCCTCGAAGGGGAGTCCTTTGCCTCGGTCGAGCTCGAGGATCCAACCCGCGACGTTGTCGAGGAAGTACCGGTCGTGCGTGACCGCGACGACCGTTCCCTTGTAGTCGTCGAGGAAGCGCTCGAGCCACCAGACCGACTCCGCGTCGAGGTGGTTCGTCGGCTCGTCGAGCAGCAGGAGATCGGGCGCGGAGAGCAGCAGCCGCGCGAGCGCGACGCGTCGGCGCTCGCCGCCCGACAACGAGACGACGTCGCGGTCGCCCTCAGGCGTGCGCAGCGCGTCCATCGCGCGGTCGAGCGTCGCGTCGAGCTCCCAGAGATCGCGGCGGTCGATCTCGTCCTGCACCTTCGCCTGCTCGGCGAGCAGCGTGTCGTAGTCGGCGTCCGG
The DNA here is from genome assembly GCA_040007455.1 of Actinomycetota bacterium. GTDB lineage: Bacteria > Actinomycetota > Thermoleophilia > Gaiellales > Gaiellaceae > JACCTU01. Next base: position 1,388 of record JBDTVA010000099.1, read on the forward strand.
CTCGGCGAACTTCGCCGAGATCGCGTTGAAGCGGTCGAGCAGGTCGCGCGCCTCGCGCACGCCGTCCTCGACGTTCTCGCGCACCGTCTTCTCGGGATCGAGGTCGGGCTCCTGCGAGAGCAGTCCGACGGTCGCGCCGCGCGCGAGCTGCGCCTCCCCGGAAGACGGTTCCTCGACGCCGGCCATGATGCGGAGCACCGTCGACTTTCCGGCGCCGTTCGGCCCGAGCACCCCGATCTTCGCCCCCGGCAGGAACGAGAGCGAGACGTTCGAGAGCACCTGGCGCTCGGGGCCGTAGAACTTGTCGACCCGGTACATGGTGAAGATGTACTCGCTGCTCACGGTGTTGAACGCTAGCGGGGCGCGCTCCACGTCCGCGCCGTCCTCGGGGCGGCGAGCGGTAGCATCGCGCTCGATGCCCGGGTGCTGCTCGACCGGCGCGTACGGCGAGTTCTTCGACGAGAAGCTCGCCCACCGGGACGCTGAGCGCTACCGCTCGAAAGGTCTCAAGGGCGCCGGCAAGCGGCTCGTCGACCTGATCGCCGCCCGCGGCGTCAACGGGGTCGACGTGCTCGAGGTCGGGGGCGGGATCGGTGCGCTGCAGCTGGAGCTGCTGCAACGCGGAGCGGCCCGCACGACAAATGCCGAGCTGTCGCCGGCGTACGAGGGCGAGGCGGCTGCGCTCCTCAGGGAGCGCTCGCTCACGCAGTGCGTGGACCGGCGGATCGTGGATATCGCAGAGGATCCGGATGCCGTCCCGCCCGCGGACGTCGTGCTCCTGCACCGGGTCGTCTGCTGCTACCCGGACTACGAACGCCTCCTCGGTACCGCGGCTCGCAAGGCCAGGCGACTGCTCGCGTTCTCCTTCCCGCCGGATGTCGCCGTCGCCCATGCGGCGATGCGGGTCCTGAACCTCTGGCCGCGGCTTCGCGGCTGCGACTTTCGCTCGTACGTGCACCCGGAGAGCGAGATGCTCGCCACGGTCGAGCGGAACGGCTTCCGCATTGTGTCCCGGGAGCGCTCCGGGATCTGGCGCATTGCGCTGCTCGAGCGCGTGAGCTGACGCGTCCAAGACAGGCTCCTGCGAGAGGAGGCCCACGACAGAACCTGTCGTTCCGGGCCGAAGAACTTGTCCACCCGGAACATCGTGAAGACGTACTCACTCACCGCTGCAGCACGATAGCCGGAGACCGCGCCCTGAACACGACCTCTGACGTACGATCGGGTGCATGGCGATCACCGGCGCGCACGTGCTGCTCTTCACCTCTGAGCCGGACGCGTTGCGGGCGGTCTGGCGTGACGTCTTCGGCTTCGAGCACGTCGACGCGGGCGACGGCTGGCTTATCTTCGCACTCCAGCGGCGGAGCTCGGCGTCCATCCGTCGGACGGCCAGACGAGCCACGAGCTGAGCCTGATGTGCTCCGACGTTCGCGCGACGAAGGCCGAGCTCGAGGCAAAGGGAATCGAGTTCGACGGCGAGCCGACCGACAAGGGCTTCGGGATCGGTGTTTCGATGCTACTGCCCGGTGGCGTGGAGATGATGTTGTACGAGCCGCGTCACTCGAGCGCGATCGAGGGAAGACCATGAGCGCAGTGCCGGAGCTCGAGAGCTCGAACCGCTTCCTGATCCAGCAGCTCTTCAAGCCGCTCGCGAACGAGTACCGGATCAGCGTTCCGACGCCGGGGTCGACCGAGGAAGGCCGGCCGATCCTGTACGTCAAGCAGAAGAAGCTGAAGATTCGGGAGGACATCCGCTTCCGCACGAGCCCGAACGACGACGCGCCGCACGTTTTCATGATCAAGGCGCGCACCGTTTTCGAGTTCCGCGGTCGCCACGACGTACTCGACGCCGAAGGCAATCCGATCGGGCTGCTCGAGAAGGTGTTCGGCATCTCGCTGCTCCGCAGCCACTGGCGCGTCAAGGATCTAGACGGGAACGAGCTCTTCGAGGCGCACGAGGCGAGCTGGGCGATCGCGATCATCCGGCGCATCGCGGACTTCGGGCCCGAGTTGCTCTCGCTGCTCACGTGGTTGCCGTTCAACTTCCTGCTGAAGCAGGACGGCCGGCAGGTCGGAACGTACAGGCGCGTGCTGGGGAAGCTCCGCGACCGTTACGTGCTGGAGCTGGATGAGGGCTTCACTGCCGACCGTAGGCTCGTGATCGCGTTTGCGGTCGCGCTCGACGCGCTGCAGGGCAGCTACAAGGCCCGCACCGCGTCGCCGAGGTCGGCATGGACCGACGAGGCGACGTAGACCGTCCACGGATGTGCAGGCGTGCCTCCGGTGTAGGCGACGACCGGCTTCCCGCGGGAGTGCGCGTGCCACGCCTCCATCGCCGTGCCCTCGTCCGGCGCGGTGAACGCTGCGAGCACCGCGTCGCAGCCGTCGATCTCCTCGAGATCGCCCTCGACGAGCTCGCGCTCGTTGCCCTCCGTGCGACCGCGGAAGTCGCGCCGCATCGGGTCGATCGGCTCGTGCCCGTGCACGCGGAGCAGCTCGATCGCGCGTCGCCGGTACTCCTCTGCGAAGGGCGGGCCTGCCACGTACACGCGCACCTGCCTACAGTACGGCCATGAGCGAGCTGCCGGAGTTCACCGCGCTCGGCCACGCCGGCTCCGAGCACTACGCCGGCCTCGAGACGTTCCCGAACCCGGGCGTCTCGCTCGTCGACCTCACAAGCGACGAGTTGACCGCGGTCTGCCCGATCACGGGGCAGCCCGACTTCTATCTCGCATCGATCGAGTACGCGCCCGACGAGCTCTGCCTCGAGTCGAAATCGCTGAAGCTCTACCTCGCGCGGTTTCGCAACGAGGGTGCGTTCTGCGAGGCGCTCGCCGTGACGATCCGCAACGACGTCGCCGAGGCGCTGCGGCTCGACGCGAGTCGCGTGACCGTGACGCTCGAGCAGAAAGCCCGCGGCGGGATCACGATCACGGCGACCGCCTGACGAGCTCCCGCAGTTCTGCGACCTGCTCCTCGAGCAGGCGGACGCGCTCCTCGAGCGACTTCTGTGGCGTTGCGGCGCTCGGTTCGCCGGTGGCCTCGCCCAGTCGGTGCTCCCACCGTTCCTCCTTTTGACCCGGGCGACGCTCGAGCCGCACCACGAGTTCACGCCCGCTGAGCGCGTGGAGGGTCTCGTCCGCCTCGGCGAGCGACCCAAAGCGGTGCAGTCGCTCGGCGCGCGACTTGAGCTCGCCGACCGTCTGTGCGCCGCGCAGCATCAGCACCGTGAGCAGCGAGACCTCGGAGCCCGACAGGCTGAGCGCCTCGTCGAACAGGTGCCGGTACTTGACCGCGCGACTCGAGGGTCCGCTGGCGAGCCGTACCCATCCCTTCGCGGACAGGCGCTGGAGCGCGTCGCGGATCGCCGGCTCGTCATAGTCGACGACCGGCTCCCGGTTGGTCGACTGGTTGCAGGCGAGCCGGAGCGCGTTCAGAGAGAGCGGATACACGTCTGGCGTCGTCCGCTGCTTCTCGATCAGGCAGCCGAGGACTCGGAGCTCGACGGCGTCCGCGGTCAAGTCGAGGCGACGCTAGCGGTTGGAGCCGCGGCGGTCTTCGAGCCGGTGCACTTCAACACCGATGCCGCGCGTGCGGTCGAACTGCTGCCGCTGGTCGATCCGCTCGAGCACCTTCTCGAGCCGGCCGAGCCGGCGGTCGACGCTCTGCCAGCCTTCGATGAAGAGGTCGGTCGAGAGCGCGAGGTCGTCGATGCGCTCGCGTCGCTCGCGGTCGAGCCGGCCGAGCAACTGCTGGACGGCGCCCCGGAACTCGGTGACGAGCTCCTGCGTCGGGTCGGCGGGCTCGAGCGCAGGTTCCGGGGCCTCCGCGGGGAACGGCGCGGGCTCGAGCGCCGTACCGACGGCCGGAAGCACCTCGACGTGCCCGTCGGGACGCGGGTAGTCCGGGAGGCCGATCAGCGTGACGGCTTCGGCCACTTTCCTCTGCGCGGCTTCGTTCGTGGGCTGTCGCAACAGCACCCGGAGAACGGTTTGGACCGGGAGGTCGGTGTGCGCAGCGAGCTGGAGAACGTAGGTCATGGCCACAGGAGCGCTGTGCGCTCTCGGAGAGCATAGGCCGGAATTCGCAAAATTCCTATGCCGCCGGTCGGTCTGGGCCGCGGATAGCGCCCGGTACGATTGTCTGGATGGCCGTCGAGGCACGCCCAAAGCTGGATGCGCACAGGCTGCGCGCGGACTTCCCGATCTTCGAGCGCGAG